>JAHHQP010000012.1 GCA_020026355.1 Bacteroidales bacterium | reverse complement strand
CGGACCACCTCTCTGGCCCTGACGATGTCTTCCGGCTTGAGGACGGCGGAAGCCTTCGGGAATTCACCGGTATTGTTCATGCGGACGATCATACGCTCCTCCTCCTTTTCAGGATAGGTGACGACCACTTTCAGCATGAAACGGTCCAGCTGAGCCTCCGGAAGCGGATAGGTACCTTCCTGCTCGATCGGGTTCTGGGTCGCCATCACCAGGAACGGCTGCGGAAGGGCGAAAGTCTCGTCTCCGATGGTCACCTGACGTTCCTGCATGGCCTCGAGCAAGGCGGACTGCACCTTGGCAGGAGAACGGTTGATCTCATCCGCCAGCACGAAATTCGCGAACACCGGACCTTTCTTGATCTGGAACTGCTCGCTCTTCTGGGAATAGATCAGGGTACCGATCAGATCGGCCGGCAGCAAGTCCGGAGTGAACTGGATACGGTTGAACTTCGCGTCCACAGCAGAAGCCAATGTATTGATAGCCAATGTCTTCGCCAATCCAGGTACACCTTCCAGAAGAATGTGTCCGTCTGCGAGAAGACCGATCAGCAGGTTTTCCACCAGATGTTTCTGGCCCACGATGACCTTGTTCATCTCCATCGTCAGAATGTCCACAAAGGAACTTTCTCTCTGAATCCGCTCATTGAGTTCTTTAATGTTAACACTCTCCATATAATTCTATATTTTTTGATATTTTTGCATAAAACATACAAATTTACTCATAAATCCGATATATGCGATATAAAATAACGCTATCTTATGATGGTACAGGCCTCTGCGGGTGGCAGAAACAACCGAACGGGACTTCCATCCAAGGAGAACTGGACCGTGCGCTGGAGATGCTGCTCGGAGCCGGCACAGCCACCACCGGTGCAGGACGCACAGACAGCAATGTGAATGCCGTCCGCTACATCGCGCATTTCGATGCTCCCGAAGGTCTGGCTGGATTCAGCGCGGAGAAATTGTGTTACAAATTAAATGCCATTCTACCTAAGAAAATCGTGGTTCACGGCATAGAATCAGCCTCAGATGACTTCCATGCTCGCTTCGACGCGACACGCAGGGACTACCGCTACTACATCCACCGGAAAAAGAACCCGTTCACGGAACAGTTCTCCTACCGCTGTCCCTATCCGCTCGATCTCAAGAAGATGAACGAGGCGGCGAAGATGCTGCTGGGAACTCATGACTTCTCCTGCTTCGAGAAGACCGGCGGGAACAACAAGACCTCGACCTGCACCGTCATGGAAGCCGGATGGGACTGCTGGACTCCGGCCCTGCTGGAGCAGACCGGCTACCCGGCCGAACCGGAAGATTTCCTGGTCTTCCACGTCAGCGCGGACCGCTTCCTCCGGAACATGGTAAGAGCCATCGTCGGCACGCTCATCGACATCGGGCGCGGAAAACATGAACCGGAATGGATCTCAGAGCTCCTCGAAAGCGGAAACAGAAGTGAATCAGGGGAATCCGTACCGGGACATGCCCTTTTCTTCTGCGGTGCACACTACGATTAAATTTCATAGTTTCTGATTTTTTTTGTATTTTTGTCCGATTGTGGCAAATGAAATGAAACCGAATTCAAAATTAAAGAAAATATCATGCTGACAACATTCTTACAAGCCCTTCCGGAGGGCATCGGACAGGTAGATGCAGCCGCTCTGCTTCAGGAAAGCCAGGAGAAGACCTTCTCCATCATTGACCTTGCAGTCAAGGGAGGATGGCTGATGATCGTCCTGCTCATCCTCTCCATCATTGCCATCTACATCTTCGGCAAGAAGTGGTGGATGATCCGCAAAGCCGGCCAGATCGACAAGAATTTCATGAACGAGATCAGGGATCTCATCCACGAAGGAAAGATCAAGACCGCGCTCGACCTCTGCCAGAAATACGATTCTCCGGTCGCCCGCCTCGTCGAGAAAGGCATCGAAAGGATCGGAAGACCGCTTCCTGACATCCAGGCCGCTGTCGAGAATATGGGCAATGTGGAAGTCGCTCGTCTGGAGAAAGGCCTTCCGATGCTGGCAACCATCTCCGGCGGTGCGCCGATGATCGGATTCCTCGGAACCGTGACCGGTATGATCCGTGCTTTCTTCAACATGGCCAATGCCGGCAACAACATCGACGTCGCCCTCCTTTCCGGAGGTATCTATGAAGCGATGGTGACCACCGTCGGCGGTCTCTTCGTCGGCATCATCGCCTACTTCGGCTACAACTTCCTCAGCTCCAGGATCTCGAACCTCGTCTTCAAGATGGAGAACGTGACCATCGATTTCATGGATCTGCTGCACGAGCCTGCCGAAGGAGAAGATTTTGACAACGCACAGAAAGCATAGAGAAAATGGCAATCAAAAGAACGACTAAACCGGATCCGGGATTCTCGATGTCCTCCATGACGGACATCGTCTTCCTGCTGCTGATCTTCTTCCTGGTGACTTCAACGCTGATCAACCCGAACGCGCTGAAGCTGCTGCTGCCGAAGAGTGACAGCCAGGTCAGTGCGAAACCGATGCTTTCCCTGTCCATCGTGCCTCATGCGGACAGCACCTACAGCTACCACATCGACGGCAACAGGATTCCCGTAGCGAAAAGGGATATCCGGGATTCCCTGGTCCTCCGCCTCAGCCAGGAGGAAGAGAAGACCTTCTCCATCCACGCAGACCGGAGCGTTCCGATCTCTGAAGTCGTGGATATCATGAACATCGCGAAAGACGAAGATTTCAAAGTCATCCTGGCGACCCAGGCCCATTAAGCCGAAGACAGGTAAAAACACGGACAAGACATGGAAGGATCCTACAGAGAACAACGCGAGAAAAGAAGGAAAGAGTCCATCACTACAGGGCTGGTGATGACCCTTGTCCTGCACGGTGTGCTCATCGGCGTAGGTTTTGCATATGGATTCACTTATCTGGATCCGCCACCTGAAGAAAAGATCGACATCGAGATCGAATTCGAACAGCTGCCGGAACCGGAGAGGAAGAAACCGATGCATGTCGGCCACCGTCCTGCCAGCGAGAACCCGGACCGTACGAAGAAGCCCGAATATGTCGCGAAGTCAGAAGCGCCGGTAGAAGGGACTGAGGCCAATGAAGGCAAGCAGACCCGTATCGGAGAGAATGGTGATGTGGCCGTGAAAGATCCGGCACCGGACACCATCGATACCAGGGCCCTCTTCTCGACCGCGAAGAACAAGACCAAGAAAGATACGCTCGCTGCCCAGACCGCAAGGGAGACGACCGACGCGCTCAAGACCGGACATGCTTCCGGAAACGTCACGACCGGAAAGAAAACAGGAGAACCGAAATATACCCTCAAAGGAAGAAGCCTCGTCGGTTCACTCGTCAAGCCGCAATATATCGGAAAAGAGAACGGTATCGTCATCGTCGAGATCAAGGTGGACGGCAAAGGAAACGTGATCGAAGCCAACGCAGGTGCCCAAGGTACCAACATTGCGGACAAAGAACTGTGGAAAGCCGCAGAGAAGGCCGCGAAAGCGACCCGTTTCACCCCGAAGGCAGATGAGACGCCGCAATGGGGAACCATTACCTACATATTCAAGATAGATTAATTACAACTACATGATTGGCGTGAGCCAAAATACAAACAATTTTAACTGCCGCAAGGCGACACAAGAAATGGAAAACAACAGACAAGGCGGTTTCGGCCGCAGACCAGAAGGAGGCCGTAGGGAATACGGTCAGAAATCATTTGACAGACCAAGAAGATCTTTCGGAGAGAATTCTGAAGGAAGGTCCTTCGGAGAAAGGAAATCTTTCGGTGACAGACCGAGAAGATCATTTGGTGACAACTCAGAAAGAAGATCTTTCAGTGACAGACCGAGAAGGTCATTCGGAGAGAATTCCGAGGGACGTTCATTCAACGGCGAGAGAAGATCTTTCGGCGAGAGACCGAGAAGATCCTTCAGCAACGAGGGCAGACCATCCTACAACAATGAAGGAAGATCGTTCAACCACGAAGGAAGGTCGACCGACAGACCGAGAAGATCTTTCGGTGAGAATTCCGAAGGCAGATCTTTCAACGGCGAAAGAAAACCGTTCAACGGCGAAAGGAGATCTTTCGGTGACAACCGCAACAGGAAGCCGGGATTCGGCGGTAAGCCAGGATTCGGTGGAAAACCGGGATTCAGCGGCAAGCCGGGATTCGGACGCAAACCAGGTTTCGGACGCAAGCCTTACGGCAAGAATGCGGACCTCAACTATTTCAGAAACGAAGATGAGAGCGGAATCAGCAAGATGATCAACAACAGACCTGAGCTGGATGCCGCAAACTTCTCAGACAATGATATCGTGAAGACTCCGATCAAAGAGGAAGTCAGACTCAACAAGTTCATCGCGAACTCAGGAATCTGCTCCAGAAGAGAGGCAGACAACTTCATCCAGGCCGGTGTCGTCACCGTCAACGGTGAGATCGTCACAGAGCTCGGAACGAAGATCAACATCACCAAAGATGAAGTCAAGTTCAACGGTGAGAAGCTGAAAGGCGAAGAGAAAGTCTACATCGTCATGAACAAACCGAAAGGATTCGTGACCACTGCCAGTGACCCTCACGCCGAGAAGACCGTCATGGATCTCCTCAAGAGCTGCACTTCAAGGGTCTTCCCTGTCGGCCGCCTGGACAAGAACACCACCGGTGTCCTCATGTTCACCAACGACGGTGAGATCGCTGAGAAGCTGACTCATCCTTCCTACGACAAGAAGAAGATCTACCAGGTTTCCCTCGACGCGAAACTCAAGCAGGAGGACTATGACAAGATCATGGCAGGTATCGAACTGACCGACGGCATGATCGCTGCCGATGCCCTCGAGTACATCGAAGAGGATGACCACCGCAAGCTCGGCATCGAGATCCACTCCGGCAAGAACCGTATCGTCAGAAGGATCTTCGAATCCCTCGGCTACGAAGTGAAAGCCCTCGACAGGGTTTATTTCGCCGGTCTGACCAAGAGAGGCCTCAAGAGAGGAGAATGGAGATTCCTCACCCAAGGTGAGATCAACATCCTTAAAATGGGAGCATACAACTAGACTATGACAGAACATAAAAGACATCGTTCGGGTTTCGTGAACATCATCGGAAACCCGAATGTTGGTAAATCTACCTTGATGAACGCCCTGGTGGGTGAAAAGCTGTCCATCGTGACGGCCAAGGCCCAGACCACGAGACACAGGATCATGGGAATCGTGAACGGAGAAGACTATCAGATCGTCTATTCCGACACTCCAGGTATCCTGAAGCCGAACTACAGGCTCCAGCAGAACATGCTGAACTTCGTGGATACCGCCATCGGAGATGCAGATGTCATCCTCTACGTCACTGACGTGGTGGAAAAAAGCGACAAGCATGCCGAATATGTCGAGAAACTTCAGAAGATCGACTGTCCGGTCATCCTGGTCATCAACAAGATCGACATCAGCAACCAGGAGCAGGTGATGGAACTGATGGCCTGGTGGAAGGAACAGCTTCCGAAAGCCCGGATCTTCCCGGCTTCTGCCCAGGAGAAGTTCAATCTGGAGAATATCTTCGATGCCATCACGACAGCTCTTCCGGTTGCACCGCCTTGGTATGACAAGGATGTCTTCACGGACAAGAACCTGAGATTCTTCGCCTCCGAGATCATCCGCGAAAAGATTTTCCTCAACTATTCACAGGAAATCCCGTACAGCTGCGAAGTGTCCGTGGAAGAATTCAAGGAAGGTGAGGAAAGATACGACATCAGCGCAGTCATCTACGTCATGAGAGATACCCAGAAAGGCATCATCATCGGAAAGGGCGGAAGTTCACTCAAGAAGGTCGGCACCCAGGCACGCATCGACATGGAAGATTTCTTCCAGAAGAAAGTGTTCCTGAGACTCTTCGTGAAAGTGGACCCTGACTGGAGAGAAAACAAGAAAGAATTGAAACGATTCGGATACGAATATTAATCAGATAACCTGACTATGGCCATGGATGAAGAAAAGGATTTGAATCCTGATATCGAGAATGAGGAGATGAACGAGGAGGCCCCGTTGGACGAGGCGACTCCCGCAAGCGGCAAATACGGAAAGCTGCTTGATGAAGACAGCAGGAAATACAAACTGTCCGGAATGTTCAAGGAATGGTTCCTTGACTATTCCTCCTATGTGATCCTGCAGAGAGCGGTCCCGCATATTGTGGACGGATTCAAACCCGTACAGAGAAGAGTGCTGCATGCAATGTGGAAGATGGATGACGGCAGCTACACGAAAGTAGCGAACATCATCGGTCAGGCCATGCAGTACCATCCTCACGGTGATTCATCCATCTGCGGTGCGCTGGTCCAGCTCGGTCAGAAGAATTACCTGATCGACTGCCAAGGTAACTGGGGTAATATCCTGACGGGTGACTCCAACGCGGCGCCCCGATACATCGAGGCCCGGCTGAGCAAGTTCGCGAAAGAAGTCGTGTTCAACCCGAAGACGACGAACTGGATGACCTCCTATGACGGCAGGAACATGGAACCGGTCGAACTTCCGGTAAAATTCCCGTTGCTGCTGGCCCATGGTGCGGAAGGTATCGCCGTCGGACTCGCTTCGAAGATCCTCCCCCACAATTTCAATGAACTCATCGACGCCTCCATCGCCATTCTGGAAGGGAAACCTTTCGAAGTCTACCCGGACTTTCCGACCGGAGGCTATGCCGACTGTTCAAAATATATGAAAGGACAGCGGGGCGGCACGGTCAAGGTAAGGGCAAAGATCGAGAAACTGGACAAGAACACCTTGGCTATCACGGAAATCCCGTACAGCAAGACGACACACATCCTCATTGACTCCATCCTGAAAGCGAAGGACAAAGGCAAGATCAAGATCCGCAAGATCGATGATCTCACGACCAAGACCGCCAATATCCTGATCCATCTGCCGAACGACGTTTCACCGGACAAGACCATCGATGCGCTCTACGCCTTCACAGACTGTGAAGTCTCCATTTCCCCGAACACCTGCGTGATCGTGGACAACAAGCCACAGTTCCTCAGCGTGGACGACGTGCTCCGCTATGACACGGAACACACCCGGGACCTGCTCGGCCTGGAACTCCAGATTCGTCTGAACGAACTGGAGAACGAATGGCACTACAATTCCCTGGAAAGAATCTTCTTCGAGAACCGGATCTACAAGATCCTCGAGGAAGACTCCAAGAGCTGGGAAACGCAGCTGAAAACCGTCTACAAGAAGATGCAGGAATACCAGCACGAACTCAAGCGCGAGATCACGATGGAAGACATCGACAAGCTGGTAGAGAAACCGGTCCGCAAGATTTCCAAGTTCGATACGAAAGTCATCGACGAACGGATCAAAGTCCTCGAAGGAGAGATGGCGGAAGTGCTCGAGAACCTGGACCACCTGACCGAATACACCGTCAGGTATTTCAAGAATCTCAAGAAGAAATACGGTAAGGAATATCCGAGACAGACTGAACTGGTCGAGTTCGAGGCCATCGCCGCGAACAGGGTCGCGAACAACAACGCGAAACTCTACGCGAACAAGGCGGAGGGCTTTGTCGGCATCAACCTCAAGAAAGAAGACAATGCCGACTACATCTGCGACTGCTCGGACATTTCCGAAATCATCGTCATCCACAAGGACGGCAAATACATGGTCACGAAAGTCTCCGACAAGGCTTTCTTCGGAAAAGATATCCTCTATGTCGGACTTTTCGACCGCAATGATCAACGGACCATCTACAACGTCATCTACCGGGAAGGAAAGACCTCCGTCAGCTACGCGAAACGTTTTTCCGTCACCAGCATCACCCGTGACAAGGAATATGACATCACCCAGGGCACACCGGGCTCCGTCATCCTCTGGTTCACGGTGAACCACAACGGTGAAGCCGAGACGGTCCGGATCAATTTCCGCCCGAGACCGAAACTCAAGAAGACCTCGGACGAGTACGACTTCTCCAAGCTGCTCATCAAAGGCAAGGCCTCCCGTGGAAACCTCGTTTCCAAGAACCCGATCTCGAAGATCACTCTCAAATCCAAGGGAATCTCCACCATCGGAGGAAAGGACATCTGGCTGGACACCGACATACAACGGCTCAATGAAGACGAAAGAGGCACATATCTGGGTCAGTTCAACACCGGTGACCACATCCTGGCCATCTTCAAGGACGGTACCTACTACACGACCAGCTTCGACCTGAGCAACCGTTATCAGGGCGATCTGCTGAGCATCGGGAAACTGGACCTCAACAAGACCTATACAGCCCTGTACTATGACAAGGGCGTAGAATCCTTCTACATCAAACGCTTCTCCTTCGATGTGAGCGACAACAATCCATTGTCCTTCATTTCAGAAGCGAAAGGATCCTATCTGGTAGCGCTCAGCGAGGACAAGCATCCACAGGTAGAGATCATCTTCGGCGGCAAGCATGCCCACCGTGAACCGGAGAAGATCGATGCGGAAGATTTCATCGCGAAGAAGAGCGTTGCCGCGAAAGGCAAGAAATGCAGTGCCTACGAACTGAAGGAAGTGAAATTCATCGAACCGCTGCACAGACCGGAAGACGATCTTCCGAAAGTTTCCGAAGAACCGGAAAACCAAGCCGGAGAAATCGACAACGAGGAACTGGAGGAAGTGATCGATCTCCATATCGATGATGAAGATCAGCCGACCCTCTTCTGACGGTGGGCTTGAAGATGAGATCATGATCATAGCATTGACAGGATTCATGGGATGCGGGAAAAGCAGTGTCGGGAAAAAACTCTCGTCACTGCTTTCCTGTTCTTGGGCAGATACCGACCAAGAAATCGAAAGAAAGACCGGAAAGTCCATTCAGGAAATCTTCGACGGGCAAGGGGAAGCTGCGTTCAGGCAGCTGGAACTTGAAACGCTCCGAGAACTCATTGCCCGGAAGGTGCACATCATCTCGCTGGGCGGCGGGACACCAGCCCTGGAAGCCAGTCGGGACCTGCTTCGGGAAAATACCGTGTGCATCTGGCTCAAAGCGCGTCCGGAAACCTTGCTGGAACACATGAAACTTTCCTACCAGCGCCGTCCTCTCCTGCAGGACATTCCGGCAGATGATCCGGATCAATGGCAGGAAGCCATGCTGGAACGCATCGCTACCTTGCTGAAGAAAAGGGAATCCGACTATGCCGCCATAGCCGGATTCACGATAGAAGTCGACGGAAAATCCCGTACGCAAGTCATGACGGAACTGATCGATCTGCTGAACAGTTCTCTCTAAATGACCTCGTCACGCTCGTGAAGATCCTTCACCCTCAACTGAGGATTCACGCTGCCCCTGTAATAATTTTCCACGATGCTGTAACAGACATCCACCGGATTGCCTGCCTTGATGTTATCGAAATACTGTGCCATGTTGAAAGCGATGGCACTCATATGATGGTAAGGATGAGACTCCTGGATCAGCTCCAGCTTCAGATGACCTCCATCCACGCCGACCCTTCTGCCATTTCCATTGTCGTAGACATTCTCCGTCAGGAAAACCGGCGCATTGTTCCCCGGTCCGAAAGGCTGGAACTGCTTCAGGATACGGAAGAATTTCGGAGTAATCTGCGCGAAATCCAACCGCGCGTCGATATTCACCAAAGGCGTGAAGATCTTTGCATCCTTGATCCGCTCAGATATGAACCGGTCCATCCTTTCGCAGAACTCCGGCAATTTCTCCTCCTTCAGGGTCAGACCTGCCGCATAGAGATGTCCGCCGAAATTTTCCAGAATATCCGCACAGCTCTCGATGGCCTCATACAGATCGAACCCATGGATGCTCCGGGCAGAACCGGTCACGAATCCATTGGACTTCGTCAGGACGAAAGTCGGTTTATAGAACGCCTCCACCAGGCGGGAAGCCACGATGCCGACCACGCCTTTGTGCCAATCCGGATTATAGACGATGGTCGCGCTGCCGCTGAGCAGACATGTACCGTTGCGGACCATATCCACTGCTTCCTGAGTGATCCTGCGGTCGATATTCTTACGTTCGTTGTTATAATCGTTGATTTCCGTACCGATCCTCACCGCCTCCTCGTCATCCTGGGCCGTCAGCAGTTCGACAGCCACAGAACCGGACTCCATACGACCGGCAGCATTCAGACGCGGACCGATCTTGAAGACGATATCGTCGATGGTGAGATGTCCCGGTTCCAGACCAGCGAGATGGATCAAGGCCAACAGCCCCTTGCGCGGATTCTCGTTCAGATACTTCAAGCCGAAATGAGCCAGAATCCTGTTCTCATCCACGATGGACACCAGATCGGAAGCGATGCTCACGACCAGCAGATCCAACAGCGGAAGTATATCCTGGAACGGAAGATCATATTGCTGGGAATAAGCCTGTACGAGCTTGAAACCGACGCCGCAGCCGGAAAGGTCATCGAAAGGATAGCGGCAGTCGTCTCTTTTCGGGTCCAGCACTGCCGCCGCGGCAGGAAGCTGGTCCGGTTCCGGAAGATGATGGTCACAGATGATGACATCGATACCCTTGGACCTCGCATAATCCACCTTCTCCATAGCCTTGATGCCGCAGTCGAGGGTGATGACCAGCCTGTACCCTCGGGATTCCGCATAGTCAAGTCCTTTATAGGAAAGACCGTAGCCCTCATCCCCGCGATCCGGGATATAGAAACCGATCTTGTCGGTCAGTCGGCGCAGGAAGGTATAGACCAATGAGACCGCGGTCGTCCCGTCCACATCGTAATCGCCGTAGACCAGGATCTTCTCCCCTTCCACAACGGCACGATGCACCCGCTCGACCGCACGATCCATATCCTTCATCAGGAAAGGATCATAGATAGCATTGATGTCCGGCCGGAAAAAAGCTCTTGCCTCGCTGAAAGTGTTCACTCCACGCTGAACCAGAAGTTCAGCCAACACCGGGTCAACGCCCAGTTCGGAGGAGAGTCTGCTGATGGTCTCAGCATTTCCCTTCTCTGCAATTATCCATTTCTTTTCCCGTGCCATATCATACAAAGATACTCTTTTTGTTTCAATTTTAGAATAATTTATGTTAATTTTGTAAACTTTTGGGAGAGGTCCGGAAAAGCCTTTCCAGCCAACGGAAAACAATAAAATTAAGATATATTATGAGCAACTTGAGCCTTAACGAACAGGAACAATTCAGAAGAGATTCCCTGCAGAAACTCAGAGATCTCGGCATCGATCCATATCCGGCAGCACTCTATCCGGTAAACGCATCCACCCAGAAGATCAAGGATGAATACGACGCGGAGAAAGGTAACTTCCAGGACGTGGTCATCGCCGGCCGTCTCATGTCCAGAAGGATCATGGGCGCCGCATCCTTCGGAGAGATCCAGGACGAGAGCGGACGCATCCAGGTCTACATCAACAGAGATGAGATCTGCCCGGGAGAAGACAAGACCATGTACAACACCGTCTTCAAGAAGCTGCTGGACATCGGAGACATCATCGGAATCAAAGGTTTCGCCTTCATCACCAAGACCGGCCAGCTTTCCGTACATGCCAAGGAACTGACACTCCTGAGCAAATCCCTCAGAGTCCTCCCGATCGTGAAGGAGAAGGACGGAGAAATCTTCGATGCGTTCTCTGATCCGGAACTCAAGTACAGGCAAAGATATGTCGACCTCATCGTGAATCCTCAGGTGCGTGAGACCTTCGTCAAGAGAAGCCAGATCATCGCCACCATGAGAGAGTATTTCAACGAAGCCGGCTGCCTGGAAGTGGAGACCCCTATTCTCCAGTCCATCCCGGGAGGTGCGACGGCAAGACCGTTCATCACCCACCACAACGCCCTGGACATTCCGCTCTACCTGCGTATCGCCAATGAGCTTTACCTGAAGAGACTGATCGTCGGCGGCTACAACGGAGTCTATGAATTCGCGAAAGACTTCCGTAACGAGGGCATGGACAAGACCCATAACCCGGAATTCACCTGCATGGAGATCTATGTCGCTTACAAGGATTACATCTGGATGATGGAATTCATCGAGAAACTCCTCGAGAAGATCGCCATCAAGACCAACGGCAGGACAGAGCTGACGATCGGTGAGCACACGGTTGATTTCAAACCGCCGTACAGAAGGCTTCCGATGCTCGAGGCCATCAAGGAATACGCCGGAGTCGACGTCGCAGGAATGGACGAGGCACAGCTCCGCGAGACCTGCCAGAAGCTCCATGTGGAGATCGACCCGACCATGGGTAAAGGCAAGCTGATCGATGCTATCTTCGGTGAATACTGCGAGAAGCACCTCATCAATCCGACCTTCATCACCGACTATCCGGTCGAGATGTCCCCGCTTACCAAGAGACACCGCAACAATCCGGATCTCACCGAAAGGTTCGAGCTTTTCGTCTGCGGTAAGGAACTGGCCAACGCCTACTCCGAACTGAATGACCCGATCGACCAGTACGAACGTTTCCAGGAGCAGTCCAGACTCATGGACCGTGGAGACGACGAGGCGATGTTCATCGACATGGACTTCGTGAGAGCCCTCGAATACGGTATGCCTCCGACATCCGGACTCGGCATGGGCATCGACCGTCTGACCATGTTCATGACGAACTCCCCTACCATCCAGGATGTCCTCTTCTTCCCTCAGATGCGCCCGAAGAAAGTAGCGGTCGCTGAACCGAAGGAAGAGAATCCAGAAAAATAAATGAACATGAGAACAGAGACTGTAACATCAGCTCAGAATCCCAAGATCAAAGAACTTCTCGCGCTTCAGGAGAAATCCAGAACGAGGCGTGAGAAGTCTCTTTTTATTGTAGAAGGAAGGAGAGAGCTGGAACATTGCCTCCATGCCGGCTTCGTGCCGCGCACGCTCTTCATCTGCCCGGACATCCTCCGTCCTGAAGAAGCGGAAGCCCTGCTGGCCCTGTGCCCGGACGAGATCCAGGTGATCGAAGTTCCGGAACACCTCTACGACAGGATCGCCTACCGCGGAGGTACGGAAGGAGTCATCGCAGAAATCTGTTCAAAGAAGCGGAAGCTGGAAGACCTGGTCCTGAAGAAGAACCCCCTCATCATTGTCCTGGAATCCGTCGAGAAGCCAGGCAACCTCGGAGCCGTCCTCAGAAGTGCAGACGCAGCCGGGGCTGATGCCGTGATCATCTGCGACCCGCTCACCGACCTCTATAACCCGAACCTCATCCGCTCGAGCATCGGCGCGATCTTCTCCCGCCAGGTCGCCGCGGCCAGTTCGGAAGAAACGATCCATTGGCTTAAGGCCAATGGAATCAGAATCCTGACCGCTCAGCTCCAGGATTCCGAATGGTACTACAAGACCCCGATGACCGGCGGAACCGCCATCATCATGGGCACCGAGGCGACAGGATTGACTGAAATCTGGCGGAAAGCGGCCGATGCCCACATCAAGATTCCGATGCTGGGAGAACTGGACTCGCTCAACGTCTCCGTCTCTGCCGCCATCCTGCTTTTCGAAGCAGTCAGACAAAGAAATTCATAAACACGGAATGCAGATGAAGAAATACGGCCTGATAGGACAACCGATCACCCACTCCAAAAGCCCGGCACTTTTCCATGCCGCCTATGGAGGCCGGTTCTCCTACAATCTGATCGAGGCAGCTGATTTCCGTACCTCCTACAGGACCTTCCTGGACAGCTATGACGGCATCAACGTGACCGCTCCCTACAAAGGAGAGGCCTGCGCCGCCGCGGACGAACTGGACCACACCTGCATCATCACCGGAGCGGCCAACTGCCTGGTGAAGAAGGAAAACGGAAGCGTGAAAGCCTGCAATACGGATGTGGACGGGGTACGCGCCAGCCTCCGGGAGCACTACGGTCTCTCGCTCCGAAGCAGCAGGAACACCCCGAAATGCGGAACCGGCAAGACCGCCCTGGTCGTCGGATGCGGAGGAGCCGGAAAGGCGGCGGCCTTCGCTGCGGTTCTGGAGGAATTCCAGCTGATCCTGCTGAACAGGACCGCCTTGAAAGCGGAAGTCTATGCCCGCAAGCTCATGACCATGGGCAAGACCCCGGTCGGCACAGCAGAAGGAGCCGGACTGGAAGCCTTCGGAAAAATGGTGGAAAAAGCCGATGTCCTCATCTGGACCCTTCCGGTTCCGATCCCGGCACTTGACGGCCTTACGGAACAGGTTCCGGAGCGGCTCGAGCTGGTACTGGAAGCGAACTACCGAGACCCTGTATTTTCCACAGATCCATTGGCCCGGAAAATGAAGGAAGCAGGCATCACCGTGATTCCTGGAGAGAAATGGCTCCTGCACCAAGGAGCGGCGGCCTACCGGATATTTACCGGAGAAAAGCCAGATATTGAGGCAATGGCCGAGGTTTTGTAAGATATTATCGCTAACTTGTAGCCATATAATGCACAATCATAAAAAGGAAGAACTATGGCACTGAACAAAGTAATGCTGATCGGTAACGTGGGCAGAGACCCTGAAGTACGTTACCTTGACGGACAGAGTGGAAATGCAAAGGTGGCAACGTTCACACTTGCCACGACGGAACGGTACAGAGACCGCAACGGAGAGCAGAAGGAGATTACCGAATGGCACAATATCGTTGCCTGGAGGAATCTGGCTGACTTGTCCGAAAAGTATGTCAAGAAAGGCACGCAGCTCTACATCGAAGGCAGACTCCGCACGAGGAGCTGGGATGACCAGAGCGGCAACAAGCGCTATACGACCGAAATCATGGCAGACAATATCCAGCTGCTCGGCCGCAAGTCGGACAATCCGGCCACGACGAACGGATATACTCCTTTTTCAGCACCGACCAACCAGACTCCGGCTCCGGCTTCCCATGCGGTAGCCCCTGCTCCGGCAAGGACAGTAGATGCTGAGGCGCTCAACCGGACGGAAGATCTTCCGGATGATGATCTTCCATTCTGACGGTCCGGCAGAAACAGAAAAATTCATAAACAAAACATAGAAATGAAACTAGATGTAGTTCTCGGTCTTCAATGGGGAGACGAAGGTAAAGGTAAAATGGTAGATGTGCTGGCCAACAACTATCCGGTTGTAGCCAGATTCCAAGGTGGTCCTAATGCAGGACATTCCCTGCATTTCGAAGGAAAGAGTTTCGTGCTCAGATCCATCCCGTCCGGTATTTTCAGGAAAGATGCAATCAACATCATCGGAAACGGTGTCGTGCTGGATCCGATCACCTTCAAAGGTGAATGCGACAACATCATCGCCAAGACTGGAATCCCTGTAGAAGAAAGGATCAAGATTTCCAAGAAAGCCCACCTCATCCTGCCGACACACCGGCTGCTCGATGCGGCCAATGAAGCGGCTATGGGCAAAGGAAAAATCGGCTCTACCCTCAAAGGTATCGGCCCGACTTACACCGACAAGGTGAGCAGAAACGGTCTCCGAGTAGGAGATATCCTGGCTCCGGATTTCAAAGAGCGTTTCTCTAAACTCAAGAACAGACACGTGACCCTGCTGAATCAGATGGGATTCCAGTGTGATCCGGAAGCAGAGGAAGCCGCTTTCATGGAAGCTGTCGAATACCTCAAGAAATTCGAGATCATCGACTGTGAATATTACACGAACAAACTGCTCAAAGACAAAGGAATGCTGGCAGAAGGAGCCCAAGGCTCCATGCTGGACATCGACTACGGTTCCTATCCGTTCGTCACTTCCTCTTCCACCGCAGCTGCAGGAGCCTGCATCGGTCTGGGAGTCTCACCTTCCAAAATCGGTCATGTATACGGTATCTTCAAAGCTTACTGCACCAGAGTAGGCAGCGGTCCGTTCCCGACAGAACTTTTCGATGAAACCGGAGAGAAACTCCGCAAGATCGGAAACGAGTTCGGCGCAGTGACCGGAAGACCACGCCGTTGTGGCTGGCTGGACCTCGTGGCCCTGAAATATGCTGTCATGCTCAGCGGAGTGACTGACCTGATCATGATGAAGTCAGACTGCCTCGACAGTTTCGAGTCCATCAAGGTCTGCACCTCCTACATCGTGGACGGACAGCCATCTGACCAGTGGCCGTACGATACCTTCGCGGATATCAAACCGGTCTATACCGAATTCAAGGGCTGGAATACAGATTTGACCCACTGCACGAAGGAAGAAGACCTTCCGGCTGAATTCAAGGATTACATCAAGTTCATGGAAGAGTACCTTGAAGTTCCTATCAGGATCATTTCCGTAGGACCAGACCGTGAAGCTACCATCAGACGATAGCAGATTGCTGAAATGATGATCATTCCGGAGCCTCACGGCCCCGGAATTTTTTTATGAAAAAAGAAATCCGGGTCCCTTGTCGGGATCCGGATTCTTTATTGTAGTTGACTCTGATTCTAGAGTTCTGCGAGATTCTTCTGCTGACTGTCATCCTGAGCAGATACGAGAAGCTCCTGGAAGCATTTCTGACCGGTACCGGCTGGAATTGCATGTCCGCAGATGACATTCTCTTTAAGACCTTCAAGGTTATCCACACGACCACGGATAGCGGCCTCGCTGAGCACCTTGGTAGTCTCCTGGAAGGATGCAGCTGAAATGAAGCTGTTGGTCTTGAGGGCTGCTCTGGTAATACCCTGGAGAACCTGGCTTGCAGTTGCAGGCTTGGCCTCTCTGAGCGTCATCATCTTCAGACCCTGTCTGTCAAGTGAAGCATTCTCACTTCTCATCTCCCTTGCCGTGATGATGTCACCTTCGGCGAAAGTCTCTGAATCACCGGCGTCGAGAACCATGAACTTGCCATAGATCGCGTCGTTGGTATCCATGAACTGCCACTTGTCGACCAGCTCTTCCGGCAGGAATTCCGTATCACCTGGATCGTTGATCTGCACTTTCCTCATCATCTGACGAACGATGATCTCGAAGTGCTTGTCATTGATCTTCACACCCTGGAGACGGTAAACCTCCTGGATCTCATTCACGATATATTCCTGAACCTTGATAGGACCGAGGATATTGAGGATATCGGTCGGAGAAACCGCACCGTCTGAAAGCCTCATGCCGGCCTTCACGTAGTCGTTCTCCTGAACGAGAATCTGTTTGGTCAATGGAACGAGATAACGTTTCTCGATACCTGACTTGTTCTTGACGATGATCTCACGGTTACCCCTCTTGATCTTGCCCATGGTGACCTCACCATTGATTTCAGATACGATTGCAGGGTTAGATGGATTACGTGCCTCGAACAGCTCGGTAACTCGAGGAAGACCTCCGGTAATATCGTTTGCCTTACCGATAGCACGTGGAATCTTGATGATGACATCACCGACCTTCACGTCTGCACCATCATTGATCATGACATGTGCGCCGACAGGCAAGTTGTATGCTTTAAGCAGTTCACCGTTCTCATCCACGATGTTGATGGACGGGTTCTTCGTCTTGTCACGGGACTCGATGATGACCTTATCCCTGTTGAGAGAGTACTCATCAGCCATCTCTTCACGGAAAGTGACACCGTCGACCATGCTGTCGAAACGGGCCTTACCGGCAATCTCAATGATCGTGATGGCGTTATAGGCATCCCATTCGCAGATCAGATCACCCTTCGCTACGACATCACCGTCTTTCTTGTAGAGAACGGAACCATAAGGTACGTCATACTGAGAGAATGTGATACCGGTGTTCTCATCGACGATGCGAAGCTCAGTAGCACGGCTGACAACGACATCCTGTACACCGTCTTCCGTGACACGCTGGATCGTCCTGAGCTCTTCGAACTCAAGCTTACCGTTGTATTTGGAAGTGATGGAGCTGTCTGCAGCAGTACTTGATGCCGTACCACCGACGTGGAACGTACGGAGGGTCAGCTGAGTACCCGGCTCACCGATGGACTGTGCGGCGATGACTCCGACCACCTCACCCTGCTCGACCATTCGGCTGGATGCAAGGTTACGACCGTAACATTTTGCACAGACACCCTTACGTGACTCACATGTGAGTACGGAACGGATTTCTACCTGTTCGATAGGCAGTGATTCGATGAGGTTAGCAATGTCCTCTGTGATTTCTTCTCCTGCAGGAATGATCAGTTCTCCGGTCAACGGGTTGAATACGTCATGAACGGAAGTACGTCCGAGAATTCTCTCACCGAGAGACTCTACGACCTCATCCTTGCTCTTGATGGCTGTCGCGATAAGACCTCTGAGGGTTCCGCAGTCCTCCTCGTTGATGATGACGTCATGTGAAACGTCCACCAGACGACGGGTAAGATAACCGGCATCGGCTGTCTTCAAGGCGGTATCGGCAAGACCTTTACGCGCACCGTGGGTAGAGATGAAGTACTCCAGCACTGACATACCCTCTTTCAAGTTCGAGATGATAGGGTTCTCGATGATCTCGGCACCCTGACCACCGGACTTCTGAGGTTTAGCCATCAGACCACGCATACCACAAAGCTGCTTGATCTGCTGTGTTGAACCACGGGCTCCGGAATCCAGCATCATGTATACCGGGTTGAAGCCCTGCTGGTCCGCTGAAATCTGATCCTCCACGATGTGGGTGATCTGGTTGTCGATAGAAGACCAGAGGTCGATCACTTTGTTATAACGCTCATTGTTGGTAATGAAACCCATAGCAAAGTTATTCTTGATGGACTCTACCGTCTTGTAACCGTCCTCGATCAAAGTCCTCTTCTCCTGCGGGATGATCACATCACCCAGGTTGAAGGAGATACCTCCCTTGAAGGACATGGTGTAACCGAGGTTCTTGATATCATCAAGGAACTGAGCTGTACGCGGTACACTGGTATATTTGATGACGTTGGTAATGATCTTTCTCAAAGACTTCTTACCAAGGATCTCGTTGATGTAAGGCACTTCCTGCGGCACCATCTGGTTAACGATGATTCTACCTGGAGTAGTCGTCACCATATGAGTACCCTCTTCCGGATGCATCTTGTCTTTCGGAAGTCTGACCTCGATGCTGGCGTGGATGTCGATCGCTTTCTCGTTGAGCGCGATGATCACCTCTTCAGGACCGTAGAACTTCATTCCCTCGCCCTTGGCACCTGGCCTGGACTTCGTGATGTAGTAAAGACCAAGGACCATATCCTGTGAAGGGACAGTGATAGGAGTACCGTTGGCCGGGTTCAAGATGTTGTGTGAACCGAGCATGAGGAGCTGTGCCTCAAGTACGGCGGCATTTCCGAGCGGAAGATGCACGGCCATCTGGTCACCATCGAAGTCGGCGTTGAACGCGGTACATGCAAGCGGATGCAGCTGGATAGCCTTACCCTCGATCATCTTAGGCTGGAAAGCCTGGATACCGAGTCGGTGAAGTGTCGGCGCACGGTTCAGGAGAACCGGATGACCTTTCATCACGTTCTCGAGGATATCCCAGATGACCGGATCTCTTCTGTCGACAATCTTCTTGGCAGACTTGACCGTCTTCACGATACCCCTCTCGATCAGTTTCCTGATGATGAACGGTTTGTAAAGCTCGGCAGCCATGAATTTAGGAAGACCGCACTCATGCATCTTGAGTTCAGGACCTACGACAATTACGGAACGTGCAGAATAGTCGACACGTTTACCGAGGAGGTTCTGACGGAAACGGCCCTGTTTTCCTTTCAAGCTGTCTGAAAGAGATTTCAGTGTCCTGTTCGCCTCGCTCTTGACTGCATTGGACTTCTTGGAATTATCGAAGAGAGAATCCACCGCTTCCTGAAGCATACGTTTCTCATTCCTGAGGATCACTTCCGGAGCTTTGATCTCGATCAATCTCTTGAGCCTGTTGTTTCTGATGATCACCCTTCTGTAGAGATCGTTCAGGTCAGAAGTGGCGAAACGGCCACCATCAAGCGGAACGAGCGGACGGAGATCAGGTGGAATGACAGGAATGACCTTGAGGATCATCCATTCAGGACGGTTGATGCCTTTGGACTCCTGGAACCATTTCACGATGCTCAGTCTCTTGAGCGCCTCTGCCCTTCTCTGCTGTGAAGTTTCCTTGAGCATCTTGGTACGAAGTTCCTTTGCGAGAGCATCGATATCGATTTCCTTGAGGAGATCGTAGATGGCCTCAGCACCCATGCCGGCGATGAACTTGTTCGGATCATCGTTCGGAAGCGCTTCGTTCTCAGGCATCTTGTCCAGCAGGTCAAGGTACTCGTCCTCGGAAAGGAGGTCGAGTTTCTGCAGACCTGAAGTTCCCGGGTTGACCACGATGTATTTCTCATAGTAGATCACGGACTCCAGCTTCTTAGCTGCAATTCCGATCAGAGCTGCAATCTTGTTAGGAGCTGATTTGAAATACCAGATATGAGCGACAGGGACAGTCAGTTCGATATGACCCATTCTCTCTCTACGGACTTTCTTCTCAGTGACCTCGACACCACATCGGTCGCAGACGATACCACGGTATCTGATTCTCTTGTATTTACCGCAATGACATTCGTAATCCTTGGTAGGACCGAAGATCTTCTCGCAGAACAGACCGTCTCTTTCCGGCTTATATGTCCTGTAGTTGACGGTTTCAGGTTTCAAGACCTCTCCAGAAGATCTTTCGATGATATCTTCTGGAGAAGCAAGAGAAATACTGATTCTTTCGAAATTGCTTTTAACCTTATTTTCTTTATTAAAAGTCGGCATATTTCTAAAATTTCAAGTTGTCGTTAATTAGTCCAAAGTAACTTTAAGTCCGAGACCTCTGAGCTCGTGGAGCAATACATTGAGAGATTCCGGAATACCTGGTGTAGGCATAAGGTCACCCTTGACAATTGCTTCGTAGGCTTTAGAACGTCCGGTCACGTCATCTGACTTCACAGTCAGGATTTCCTGAAGAGTGTTGGATGCACCGAATGCCTCGAGTGCCCAGACCTCCATCTCTCCGAAACGCTGACCTCCGAACTGGGCTTTACCACCCAGAGGCTGCTGTGTAATCAGTGAGTAAGGACCGATGGACCTTGCATGCATCTTGTCATCAACCATATGACCCAACTTGATCATATAGATGACGCCGACCGTTGCAGGCTGATCGAACCAGTCACCTGTACCACCGTCTCTCAGATATGTCTTACCATATCTCGGAAGACCGGCCTTATCAGTCCAGGCGCAGATATCGTCCAAAGTAGCACCGTCGAATACCGGAGTACTGAACTTGTAGCCGAGCACTTCACCAGCCCATCCGAGAACAGTCTCATAGATCTGTCCAAGGTTCATACGTGAAGGCACACCGAGCGGATTCAGTACGATATCCACAGGAGTACCGTCCTCGAGGAAAGGCATATCTTCATCCCTTACCACCTTCGCTACGATACCCTTGTTACCGTGACGACCTGCCATCTTGTCACCGACTCTGATCTTCCTCTTCTTGGCAACGTAGACTTTTGCAAGCTGCATGACGCCGTTAGGAAGTTCGTCACCGACTTTGATCTTGTCAAGCACTCTCTTATTCTGAGCAGCCTGCTCCTTGAATGCGAGACAGTAATTGTTGATAAGTTCACGGATCAGGACATTAGCTGCCTTGTCAGTGGTCCACTTGCTTGAATTGATGTTCTCATAATCAATCTCGCGGATAGCTTCAAGCGTGATATCCTTACCCTTCTCGATGATCTCCACACCGTAAAGGTCGCTGATACCTGCACTCTTCTTGCCTTCGGTCAGCACGGCCAGCTTATCGAGGAATTTGGCTCTGAGCGCTTCGGACTTCGCCTCGAACTCTTCTTCAGCCTTCTCGATCTTAGCTTTCATGTCCGCTTTCATCGTCCTCTTGTTAGCCTCTTTGGCAACTTTGGAGTAGAGAGCTGTCTTGATCACGGTACCGCTGAGTGACGGAGTAGCCTTCAAGGAAGCATCCTTCACATCACCGGCCTTGTCACCGAAGATAGCACGAAGCAGTTTCTCTTCCGGAGAAGGGTCACTCTCACCCTTAGGAGTGATCTTACCGATCATGATATCACCTGGATCGATGTGTGCACCGACTCTGATGATACCGTTCTCATCAAGATTACGGGTAGCGTCCTCACTGACGTTAGGAATATCTGATGTCAGCTCTTCCATACCACGTTTGGTGTCACGGACTTCAGTGATGTACTCATCGACATGCACTGAGGTCAGGATATCCCAGCGGATCATACGCTCGGAAATCACGATAGCATCCTCATAGTTGTAACCTTTCCACGGCATGAAGGCCACTTTCAGGTTGCGGCCGAGAGCAAGCTCTCCGTCCTGAGTAGCATATCCTTCTGTCATGACCTGGCCCTTCTCCACGATATCACCCTTACGGACGATAGGTTTGAGGGTAACTGTCGTACTCTGGTTCGTCTTTCTATATAATGGAAGATGATATACGGTGATTTCAGGAGAGAAGCTGACAAATTTCTCATCTTCAGTCCTTTCATATTTCACATGGATCTCTTTTGCATCGACATAGACTACTTCACCCTTCCTTTCTGCCATCACCTGAGTTCTGGAATCCAGGCAGACTCTTTCCTCAAGACCGGTACCTACGATAGGAGACTCCGGATTGAGAAGAGGAACTGCCTGCCTCATCATGTTGGCACCCATCAATGCACGATGGGCATCATCATGCTCGAGGAACGGAATCAATGAAGCGGCGACTGATGCGATCTGATTAGGAGCCACGTCCATATAGTCGACCTCTTCAGGAGCAACTACAGGGAAATCGGCACCATTACGGCACTGGATCCTGTCTTCGAGGATATTACCGTCCTTATCCATCTTCACCTTGGCGAGGGATACGGTCTTGTTCTCCTCTTCCTCTGCACTCATGTAAACCCAACCGGTATCGGAAAGATCCACCTTACCGTGCTCTACCTTACGATACGGAGTCTCGATGAAACCGAGGTCATTGATTCTCGCATAAACGCAAAGTGAAGAAATAAGACCGATGTTAGGACCCTCAGGAGTCTCGATAGGACAGAGACGACCGTAGTGCGTATAGTGTACGTCTCGCACCTCGAAACCTGCCCTGTCTCTGGACAGACCGCCAGGACCCAATGCAGAAAGACGTCTCTTGTGAGTCATCTCTGAAAGCGGGTTGGTCTGGTCCATGAACTGTGACAACTGGCTGGTTCCGAAGAATGAGTTGATCACAGAAGACAAAGTCTTGGCGTTGATGAGGTCGATCGGAGCGAACTGCTCGCTGTCGCGCACGTTCATTCTCTCACGGATGGTACGGGCCATTCTGGAGAGGCCGACACTGAACTGGTTGGCCAGCTGCTCACCCACGGTTCTGATACGTCTGTTGCTCAGGTGGTCGATATCATCGACAACTGCCTTGGAGTTGATGAGCTGGATGAGATACTTGATGATCTCAATGATATCAGTGTTGGTGAGGACACGTGTGTTCTCATCGATATCAAGATTCAATTTCTTGTTCAGACGATACCTTCCGACATCTCCGAGGTCATATCTCTTCTCGGAGAAGAAGAGCTTGTCGATCACATCCCTTGCAGTCGCCTCATCAGGTGGTTCTGAATTACGGAGCTGCTTGTAGATATAGTTGATCGCCTCAGTCTCGGTATTGGTAGGATCTTTCTGAAGCGTATTGTAGATGATGGCATACTCGGTGACATTGGCCTCATCCTTCTGGAGAAGGATGGTCTTCACATCAGCCTGGGAGAGTTTCTCGATCGTCTCATCGTTCAAGATCTCGCCACGCTCTACGATAGGCATGGTTCTCTCGACTGGAATGACCTCTCCTGTATCATCATCGACGAAATCCTCGTTCCAAGTGATGAGCACTTTTGCGGCAAGCTTCCTGCCCTCATTGGCCTTAAGGTTTTCTGGCGTCACTTCGATCTCGTCAGCAAGTCCGAAAATGTCGATGATATCTTTGTCTGAGTTGTAACCGATAGCCCTGAGAAGGGTAGTTACAGGCAGCTTCTTCTTACGGTCGATGTAAGCATACATGACGTTGTTGATGTCAGTAGCGAACTCGATCCATGATCCTTTGAAAGGAATGATTCTGGCAGAATAGAGCTTGGTACCGTTGGCATGGACGCTCTGTCCGAAGAATACACCTGGAGATCTATGAAGCTGGGATACAATGATACGCTCAGAACCGTTGATGACGAAAGTACCACCTGGGGTCATATACGGGATATTGCCCAAGTAGACATCCTGAATCTTCGTATCGAAATCTTCGTGCTCTGGGTCGCTGCACGACAAGCGCAATTTCGCCTTGAGCGGAACACTATAGGTCTGACCTCTGTCAAGACACTCCTCGATGGAGTACTGAGGCGGATCGATGAAGTAATCGATGAACTTCAGCTCATAGTTGTTCCTGGTATCCTCGATCGGGAAGATTTCCTGGAAAACCTGATAGAGGCCCTCGTTACGTCTGTTCTCAGGAGTTGTATCCAGCTGGAAGAAATCCTGGAAAGACTTGAGCTGCACCTCCAGGAGATCCGGATACTCAAGGAGAATTTTGGATGATGCGAATGAAACTCGCTGTTTTTTAGTCTTTTGTGACATCTTTCTGTCTTAAATATAAAGAAAAACTTTAATACGACAAAAAGGTTTAGAGCCATTTAGCCCTAAACCTGACTTGTTTCCCCAGTCCGGGGAAGAGGTGAAACTATTTAATCTCAACCTCTGCTCCAGCCTCTTCGAGGGCTGCCTTAAGAGCCTCAGCCTCTGCTTTAGAAACTTTCTCTCTTACAGCTACTGGTGCTTTATCAACGATGTCCTTAGACTCTTTAAGTCCGAGACCTGTAGCCTCTTTGACTGCTTTCACAACTGCAAGCTTAGCCTGACCAGCTGATTTCAAGATTACATCAAACTCAGTCTGCTCAGCTTCTGCAGCTGCTGCAGGACCTGCTACAGCAACTACAGCTGCTGCTGCTGGCTCGATTCCGTACTCATCCTTAAGGATCTGTGCGAGCTCCTGTACGTCTTTTACAGTAAGGTTTACCAACTCTTCTGCAAGTGCTTTAATATCTGCCATAATTGTATTTATTAAAATGATTTTTTGTTACTAAACTATTCTGCTGGAGTTTCCTCTGGTTTCTCCTCGCTCTTGTTTTCAAGCGCAGAGATAACGTTGCGGATAGGTGACTGGAGGAGGGATACGATCTCTGCGATGAGTTCCTCGCGAGACTTGATGTTGTAGAGAGCTGTAAGGGACTCTGCACCAACGAATGCTGGCCACTCCTGGATGTATGCGCCTTTGAGAAGAGGTTTCTCAGATCCAGCGTCATTGAATTTCTTGATAACCTTAGCCGGAGCGTTAGGAGTCTCGGTGTACATGATGGCTGTCGGACCAGCGAGAACCGGAACCAGCTTCATCATTTCCTCGTTACCTGATTTCTCGATAACTTTGGAAAGAAGGGTATTCTTAACGACTACCAGTTTAACACCATGCTCGAAACATGCCTTACGGAGCTCGTAAGTCTTCTCGGCATTCAATCCTGCAATATCAGCAATGTAGAAGTTCGGTGTCTCTTCGAGTTGTGCTGAGATTGCGTCAATAATATTGAGTTTTTCTTCTTTTCTCATAACGATCTGATTTTTACAGCACTATTCTACTGATTTAACATCTACATGGATACCAGGGCTCATTGTAGTACAGATAGTAACTGACTGCATGTAAGTACCCTTCAAAGTCTGAGGTTTCAACTTCAGGATAGTTGAGAGAAGCTCCTTGGAGTTGTCAAGGATCTGCTCTGAAGTGAAGGAAGCCTTTCCGACAGCAGCGTGGATGATACCGGTCTTGTCGACCTTGAAATCGATCTTACCTGCTTTGACCTCTTTGACAGCGTTTGCAATATCCATTGTCACTGTACCTGTCTTAGGGTTCGGCATAAGTCCTCTAGGACCGAGGATTCTACCGATAGCGCCGACCTTAGCCATTACGGAAGGCGTACAGATGATGACGTCAACGTCAGTCCAACCACCTTTGATCTTGTCGATGAATTCATCAAGACCTACGTAATCTGCTCCAGCCTCTTTTGCCTCGACTTCCTTATCAGGTGTACAGAGAACGAGTACTCGTGTCTCCTTACCTGTTCCATGTGGAAGAGTAACGACACCACGAACCATCTGATTGGCTTTACGTGGGTCAACACCAAGTTTAACGTGAAGCTCTACTGATGCATCAAATTTTGTATAGGTAACTTCCTTAACAAGTTCACATGCCTCGGCAAGCTTATATTCTGCAGCAGCATCGAACTTAGCGAGAGCTGCCTTCTGATTTTTTGTAAGTTTACTCATTTTGCTTGTGAAATTTTAAAGTTCAGGGAACTCACCCTCTACTTTGATACCCATACTTCTTGCGGTACCTGCTACCATGGTCATCGCTGACTTGAGTGTGAAGCAGTTCATGTCTTTCATCTTGTTCTCAGCGATCTCTTTGACCTGATCCCAAGTGACTGTACCGACTTTCTTTCTGTTCGGTTCTGCAGAACCTGTAGAAACCTTAGCAGCTTCTTTCAATGAAATCGCAACAGGTGGCTGTTTAACCTCGAAAGTGAATGATTTGTCGCTGTAGACAGAAATCACGACTGGCAAGATCTTACCTGCCTGGTCCTGTGTGCGGGCATTGAACTGTTTGCAGAAATCCATGATGTTCAAACCCTTTGAACCGAGTGCCGGTCCTACTGGAGGAGATGGATTTGCTGCGGCTGCCTTGATCTGGAGTTTAATCAATCCAGTTAATTCTTTTGCCATAATGAATGTTATTCTTTAGTTACTTGTGTAAAGTTGAGTTCCAATAAAGTCTTACGTCCGAAGATCATGACCATAACCTTGAGCTTAGACCTGTCTTCGACGATTTCCTCGACAGTACCACCGAATCCGCTGAAAGGTCCGTCTGTAATCTGGACAGGATCACCGACCTTGTAATCGATGACTGTCTCGACATCAGTGACGGCTTGCTCGTCCTGCTCTCCGAGAATTCGTCTAGCTTCATCATCGCGAAGCGGAACAGGAAGTTTCTCCTCCTGTGGTTTTCCACCGTCATGAGAGACTTCACGTTTTTCGGTCAGGAAGCCTGACATGTGAGGAACCTCATTTCTGATGATGTACTGCAATTCACCGGAAAGTTCCGCCTGAATCAGCACATAACCCGGATAAAGGATTTTCTCTACGAGAACCCGTTTACCGGCACGTACTGTATATACTTTTTCTGTTGGAACAAGAACCTGAGAAACCAGATCCTGAAGACCGCATCTTTCGATCTCTTTTTCGAGATACTCTTTGGCTTTTTTCTCTTTACCACCTGCTGTTCTCAGCACATACCATTTCTTATTGTTGTCACACATGATAAACTGGTATTACAGATTGTAAATGGCTGACATCAGATGTTCGAAAGCGAAGTCCATCACGAAGATCACGAGAGCGAAAATCACAGAAGCGACCATCACCAGGATGGCAGAACTCTGCAACTTGTCCCATGTAGGCCAAGTAACTTTCTTGGTCAACTCCTTATAAGACTCTTTCAGATAGTTGATAAACTTTCTCATCTTTACTTGTAATGGACATTGTAGGATTGGAAGCGAGTTACAATGTCTGTTAAACAATTACCAAATCGTAACCTTTGATATAAATTGGCAGGGGAAGAAGGATTCGAACCCTCATCGACGGTTTTGGAGACCGCTGAACTACCCTTGTTCTATTCCCCTATGAAAGTGGGTGTCGGTGACCCGGCACCCACTTGATTATGATAGTGTGCGATTAAGCAAGGATCTTGGTTACCTGGCCTGCACCTACTGTACGACCACCCTCACGGATTGCGAAACGAAGACCTTCGTTCAATGCAACTGGGTAGATCAGATCTACAGTAATAGTAACGTTATCGCCTGGCATTACCATCTCTACACCCTCTGGAAGAGTGATTTCACCTGTGATGTCAAGAGTACGGATGAAGAACTGTGGACGGTAGTGGTTTCCGAATGGAGTATGACGACCACCCTCGTCTTTCTTCAATACGTAGATCTCAGCCTGGAATTTCTCGTGTGGATGAATGACACCTGGTTTTGCGAGAACCTGACCTCTCTTGATCTCTTTCTTGTCGATACCACGGAGGAGAAGACCAACGTTATCACCAGCCTCACCCTCATCGAGGATCTTACGGAACATCTCGACACCAGTCACGACAGTCTTCTTAGGCTCCTCGCCAAGACCGACGATCTCAACCTCATCACCTGTGTGAACGACACCTGTCTCGATACGGCCAGTAGCAACAGTACCACGACCTGTGATAGAGAAGATATCCTCAACTGGCATGATGAACGGTTTCTCGTTATCACGTGGAGGGATAGGAATGTATGTATCAACTGCATCCATCAACTCCATGATCTTGTCTTCCCATTTCGGATCTCCGTTAAGAGCACCGAGAGCGGAACCACGGATGATAGGAGCGTTGTCACCGTCGAAGTTGTAGAATGAAAGAAGGTCACGAATCTCCATCTCTACGAGGTCAAGCATCTCTTCGTCATCAACGAGGTCAACTTTGTTCATGAATACGACGATTCTAGGAACGTTCACCTGACGAGCGAGAAGGATGTGCTCACGAGTCTGAGGCATAGGACCATCAGTAGAAGCGACTACGAGGATGGCACCATCCATCTGAGCAGCACCAGTAACCATGTTCTTCACATAGTCAGCATGGCCCGGACAGTCAACGTGTGCGTAGTGACGAGTTGCAGTCTGGTACTCAACATGTGATGTATTGATAGTGATACCACGCTCTTTCTCCTCTGGAGCGTTATCGATAGAATCGAAACTTCTCATCTCTGAAAAGCCCTTCTTTGCAAGCACTGTAGTAATTGCTGCAGTCAAGGTAGTCTTACCATGGTCAACGTGGCCGATTGTACCAATGTTAACGTGTGGTTTGTCTCTTTTAAAGGTTTCTTTAGCCATTTCTTTTTATTTTAATTGAGTATTATATACAAAAAAAGCAGAGCCGGTGGAGAGAATTGAACTCTCGACCTCTTCCTTACCAAGGAAGCGCTCTACCCCTGAGCTACACTGGCGTAGTATTGAGCGGAAGACGAGGTTCGAACCCGCGACCCTTAGCTTGGAAGGCTAATGCTCTACCAACTGAGCTACTTCCGCTTCTAATATTTGGTGGGAGAAGATGGATTCGAACCACCGAAGGTATAAACCAGCAGATTTACAGTCTGCCCCATTTGGCCACTCTGGTATTCTCCCAATATTTTGAGCCGATGGAGGGAGTCGAACCCACGACCCCGAGATTACAAATCACGTGCTCTAGCCAACTGAGCTACATCGGCATTTCCCGTATTCCTGACGACTCACATCGTTTCCGAAAGGGATTGCAAAGATAGATATTAAAAATTAATCTCCAAAACTTTTTACATTTTTTTCGCAAAAATCTTCATTTTCCTGACGGATTTTCCTGTAGATTCCCGCCGTATCCAGTCCGGATTCCTGCCGAAGTTCGGCCTGAGTCCCCTGAGTGACAAATACATCCGGTATTCCGATACCCGAAACATGCCATTTTCCCGTCTTCGACGCTATCCGTTCCGAAATCTCCGAACAAAGTCCACCTTTCAGACAGCCGTCCTCCACGGTGATGATGCAGCGGCAACGGGTGCAGGCGTCCGCCAGCGCATCCGCATCGAAAGGTTTGACATAACGGACATCCCAGACTTCCGGCATCCATCCCTGTTCTTCTCGGATCCGTTCCGCCGCCTCGACCGCACGCCAGACGAACGGTCCTGCACAGAACAGCGCCACACGCTCTCCCTTCCGCAGACAGACCGCCTTCCCGACCGGGACCTCCGCGAAGGGTTCCGATTTCCAGACGGTTCCCTCTCCGCACCCGCGAGGATATCTTATGATGAAAGGGCCGCCCGTCGCTTCCTTGGCCGTGTACATCATATTCCGGAGCACCAGTTCATCAGAAGGAACTGCGATGACAGCATTGGGAATACTCCTGTAAGCCGCCATATCGTAACACCCGTGATGGGTCGCGCCATCCTCGCCGACAAGACCTGCACGGTCCAGACAAAGGACTACACCAAGATTCTGAAGCGCCACATCATGAATGATCTGGTCATACGCCCGCTGGGAGAAAGAAGAATAGATGTTGCAGAAAGGCTTCATGCCGGCAGCGGCCAGCCCGGCAGAGAAAGTGACCGCATGCTCCTCTTCGATACCGACATCGAAGAAACGTTCCGGCATCCGCTCGGCCAGCGTCGTCATGCCGCAGCCGGAAGCCATGGCAGGTGTCACACCCACGACAGCCGGGTCCTGCTTCGCCAGATCCACCAACGTCTGTCCGAAAACATCCTGATACCTGGAAGCCGCATATTCCTTCACGGCCCGCTTTCCGGTTTCCGGATCGAAATGCCCCGGTGCGTGCCATACGGTAGGATCAGCCTCTGCCGGAGCATAACCCTTTCCTTTCCGGGTAATGACATGGAGGAGTTTCGGTCCCTTGATGTTCTTCAGCCTGGAAAGCGTGCGGATGACCTGAGAAATGTCATTTCCGTCAATAGGGCCGAAATAACGGAAGCCCATTGACTCGAAAAGCGCTCCGCCGGATTTACGCACCAGAGAAGATTTAGCCCCGACCACCAGACGCTGGATGGACTTCCGGAAAGACCGGTCCCCCATCCTGTCCCAGACCATCTTCTTCAGACGGTTGTAGCGAGGATCCATCGTCACCTTCAGCAGGTAGTCATGAAGCGCACCTGTATTATTGTCAATGGACATATTATTATCATTCAGGACAATGAGCACGTCCGACTTGCTGGCTCCGACATTGTTGAGCCCTTCGAAGGCCAGACCACCGGTCAATGAACCATCACCGATCAGAGCGACAACCTTCCTGTCCTCCCCTCTCATCCTGAAAGCCTGTGCAAATCCCAATGCCGCAGAAACGGAAGTGGAAGAATGCCCTGTTCCGAAAGCATCGTAAGGACTCTCTGCCCTGTTCGGGAAGCCACTGATCCCGTTCCTCGTCCGATTTCCCTTGAACGCTTCCCTACGGCCACAGATGATCTTATGCGCATAGGCCTGATGGCCGACATCGAAGATCAGCTTGTCAGCAGGAGCATCATATATATAATGTAAAGCGACGATCAGTTCAACAGCGCCGAGGCTGGAACCGAGATGTCCTGGATTGACCGCACAGCAGCGGACGATATAGTCGCGCAGCTCCTCGCAAAGCTGCACCAGCTGCTCCGGCCGCAGAGCCTTCACATCTTCCGGTGCATTTATCTTATCTAGAATTCCGTACATCATGAATGACTGTGGTTCTTCTTAGGTTAACAGAGCGAAGTTAGCATAATAATCGGAGAAGAGAAAATCTGTTTTGCGTATTGCCTCAAAAATCGTAACTTCGCCTTTTGGAAAAATCTATAAACAAAATAAATAAAATGGAAAAAATCAAACAGACCCTGCACGACTCAGCAGCTGCCAGATGGACCGCATTGATCCTGATCGCACTGATGATGTTCTTCGCGTACATGTTCGTCGACGTCATGTCTCCGCTGCAATCCATGATCCAGCAGCAGAGAGGATGGACGCCTGACGTATTCGGCACCTATGCCGCATCCGAATACATCCTCAACGTATTCGGTTTTCTCATCCTGGCCGGTATCATCCTGGACAAGATGGGCGTCCGTTTCACCGGAATCCTCTCCGCATCCCTGATGCTCGGAGGCGCAGTCATCAAATACATCGCCATCTCCGAATGGTTCCAGAGCACCGGCTTCTGCGAATGGCTCGGTTCCTGGTGGACAGCCGTTCCGGGCAGCGCGAAACTCGCTTCCCTCGGCTTCATGATCTTCGGCTGCGGCTGTGAAATGGCCGGAACGACCGTATCGAAATCCATCGCCAAATGGTTCAAAGGCAAAGAACTGGCACTGGCCATGGGTCTGGAAATGGCTATCGCCCGCGTCGGCGTCTTCGCCATCTTCTCCATCAGCCCTTTCATCGCCAACAAGCTCGGTACCGTACAGGCCCCTGTCGCTTTCTGTACCGTCCTGCTGCTGATCGGTCTGATCAACTTCATCGTCTTCTCCGTCATGGACAAGAAATTCGACAAGGAGACCATCGCCGCTGAAGGAGCGATCGAGCATGAGGCCAATGATGAGGAATTCCACATCAAGGACCTTGGAAAAATCTTCGGTTCCCGCAGTTTCTGGACCGTCGCCCTGCTGTGCGTTCTCTACTATTCCGCCATCTTCCCTTTCCAGAGATATGGTGCGAACATGCTCCAGTGCAACCTCGACGGTATCTCCGCTGAAGCGGCTGCCAACATCTTCAGATGGTTCCCGATCGGCGCCGCCGTCATCACTCCGTTCCTGGGCCTCTTCCTGGACAAGAAAGGTAAAGGTGCAACCATGCTGATCTTCGGAGCGATCCTCCTGATCGTCTGCCACCTGGTCTTCGCCTTCTGGCTTCCAGCCAGCCACAGCGAGTTCATCGCCTACGCGACCATCGTCATCCTGGGCATCAGCTTCGCTCTGGTTCCTGCCGCACTCTGGCCGTCTGTTCCGAAAATCATCGACGAGAAGATCCTCGGTTCCGCCTACTGTCTCATCTTCTGGGTACAGAACATCGGACTCTGCTTCGTACCGAAGCTGATCGGAAGTGTCCTTGAATCTTCCAATGCCGGCAACGCAGCCGTTCAGGCAGCCATGGCCGCCAATGCGGAGTTCATCCCTTACGACTACACCGTTCCATTGATCATCTTCGCCGGCTTCGGTGTCCTCGCACTTCTCATCGCCATCTACCTGAAGGCACTGGACAAGAAGCGTCATCTCGGTCTCGAGTTGCCTAACATCCAGAAATAACATATCTGAAAATCAAAAGGATGGGCAGCAGTCCATCCTTTTTCACATCCTGTCATCCATGAGTACAGTACAAACGAAACGGATCAGAACCGCAACCTGCTGGCTCGCCCTGCTCTGCCTGGTGTTCCCGATGTTCGGTTCCTATTTCTTCGACGACATCTTCTCCTCCCTGTCCCAGCTCTTCTCCGCTCCTGAACAACTGGAACTCGGCTGGAACCAGAAAGACTACGGCTTCTATGCCAGCGGCTATTCCGTCCTCTGCGTATTCGGAGGCCTGATCATCTGCGGCATCCTGCTGGATATCTACGGCGTAAGGATCGTAGGCTCCATCTTCGTCAGCATGATGATCCTCGGAGCCGCTCTCATCTGGTTCGCCCTCCAGCACGGTTTCTCCCCATCAGTCTCCGTGAAGATCGCCTTTGCCGGAAAGATGCTCTTCGGCCTGGGCAGTGAGATCGCCGGAGTCGCGGTTACACGCTCCATCGCGAAATGGTTCAAAGGCCGGAACATGGCACTGGCCATGGGCCTTCATCTGGCTATCGCCCGCCTGGGTACCGCCGCCGCACTCATCATCTCGCCGATGCTGCTCGCCACGAAACTGTCAGGAGAAATGTACAGCCTGACAGAAACCGCCAGACCGGCCCTGACCGGACTCATGCTCCTGCTTGCAGGTGGCATCCTCTGGGCCATCTTCGTCGCCATGGACCTGCGCTTCGACCGGACCATGCAGATCAGCACGGACCGCGGAGAAATCAAGGAAGAAGACAAATTCCGCTTCTCCGACATCATCAAAGTCCTGCGAAACCCGAGGTTCATCATGATCGCCCTGCTCTGCGTCTTCTTCTACTGCTGCATCATTTCCTTCAAGAAATTCGGCACTGCCATCCTGATTCCACGTTTCGAGATGGATGTAGATTCCGCGAAATGGATGCTCTCCCTGATCCCGTTCTTCACCGTCGTGTTCACCCCGCTCTTCGGCGCCTTCGTGGACAAGGTCGGCAAAGCCACCCGTTGGATGCTGGTCGGTGCAGGACTCGTGTTCCTGTCTCACCTGATCATCCTGCTGGCTCCTCAGGGTGAACCTTTCTACGGTTACCTGGCCATTTCCCTGCTCGGTATCGGATACTCGCTCGTACCGTCCGCCATGTGGCCTTCCGTTGCGAAAATCATCCCCGAAAAGAATCTCGGCACCGCCTATTCTCTCCTATACTGGATCCAGAACATCGGTCTGATGCTGATTCCGATCCTCGTCGGGAATATTCTGGACAAGGCAGCGACGGCCATGATCGGCGCGAAGAATGCCGAATACATCTTCGTCATCCTGGGTATCATATCGATCATCGTCTCTGTCCTGCTCATCCGTTCCTCCAGGAAACACCCTGAACTTCACCTGGACGAGCCGGTCAAATGATTCATCGACGGCTGAACCTTAAGAAAGTGGAATCTCCCGCTGATCGAAAAAAGAAGCGCTGCTCCCCGCAAGGGAACAGCGCTTTTTCCATCATGGCTGCAGACTCAGGCCTGGTGCCGGAGAAAACAGCCGATCGTATTCTCCATCAGGCAAGCGATAGTCATCGGACCGACTCCTCCCGGAACCGGAGTGATGAAAGAAGCCTTCGGTTCAATGGACTCGAAATCCACATCCCCGCAAAGTCTTCCCGTCTCGGGATCACGGTTCACACCCACGTCAATGACGACAGCCCCAGGAGCAACCATGTCCGCCGTCACGAACTTCGGACGTCCGACCGCCACCACCAGAATCTCTGCCTGACGAGTCACGGCAGCAAGATCGACCGTGCGGCTATGCGCCACCGTTACCGTAGCATTCTCATCCAGCAGCAGTTTCGCCACCGGAAGACCGACAATGTTGCTGCGCCCGACCACGACAGCCCGCTTGCCACGGATCTCCACCCCTGCGGATTTCAGCATCCTGATGATGCCCTCCGGCGTACAAGGACGCACACAAGGCTGTTTCTGCCATAGCGCCGCAACATTCAACGGATGGAAACCATCCACATCCTTATCCTGTGCGATCGCGCCGATCACCTTCGCCTCATCGATATGAGCCGGCAGAGGCAACTGAACCAGAATGCCATCGACTCCGGCATCTTCGTTCAGTTCCCGGATCAGAGACAGAAGTTCCGTTTCAGGAAGATCCGCCGGTCTGCAGATCGTCGTATTCCTGATTCCAACCACATCGCAAGCCTTGGACTTACCCCTGACATACGAGAGACTGCCCGGATCATCCCCGACCAGAATCACGACCAGATGAGGTACCCGTCCAAATCTTTCCGGAAAACCGGAGACTCGAACAGCCATATCAGCCTTCATCTGCGTCGAAAGTTCTTTTCCACTGATAATCATAGTCACTTTTTCATTTGAAAAGCGACCGTCGAGCATTACCCGACGACCGCTTGTTAACCACTAAGTCAAGAAATGTTTCCTGACTACAAAACTCTCCAACCGATATCTTTCCGATAGAAAAGATTTCCACAGTCGATGGACTGGACGGCAGCAAGCGCCTTATCATGCGCCTCCTGCAGATCCGCACCGGTACCCACGACCATCAGGACACGCCCTCCAGCCGTGAAAAATTCACCCTCCCGGCAGGAAGTACCCATGTGGAACACACGGATATCCTCCGGAAGCCGGTCCAGTCCTTTGATCTCGAAGCCTTTCTCATAGCTACCAGGATAACCTTTGGAAGCCATGACGAAACCCATGGTCATCTCTTTCTTCCAACGGATATAAGGCATGAGCGTTCCATCTGCCACGGCAGAGAAAATATCGTAGATGTCCGACTCCAGACGCGGAAGTACCACCTCCGTCTCCGGATCTCCGAAACGGCAGTTGAACTCGATCACCTTGACCCCCTGAGGAGTTTTCATGAGGCCGCCATAAAGGACACCCTTGAAAGGACAGCCCTCAGCGACCATACCGGCAGCGACCGGCTTCATGACCTTGTCCATCGCGAACTGCAGATCCTCCTCTGTGATCAACGGTACCGGAGAATAGGCACCCATACCGCCGGTATTCGGACCCTTATCTCCTTCGTATGCACGTTTATGATCCTGAGAAAGCGTCATCGGCCAGACCCGTTCTCCGTCCACGAAACACATGAAAGAGAACTCCGGACCGGTCAGGAACTCTTCCACGACCACCTTTCCATGCCCGAACTTATCATCCAGAAGCATATCTTTCAAAGCGGCATCAGCCTCCTCCAGCGTCTCAGGGATGACAACTCCCTTACCGGCAGCCAGACCGTCATATTTCAGAACGACCGGGAACTGCCCCTTGCGGACATAGTCCAGCGCCTCCTCATAGCTGCTGAATGTAGCGAAGGCCGCCGTCGGTACCTCATACTTCGCCATGAGCTGTTTCGCAAAATCCTTGCTGGACTCGATGGTCGCGGCAGCCTTGGTCGGTCCGAAGATACGGAGGCCGGCCTCAGCAAAAGCATCGACGATACCGGCAGCCAGAGAAATCTCAGGTCCCACGACCGTCAGGTCAATGTCATTAGCCAAAGCAAAACCTTTCAGTGCCTCGATCTGATCATCCTTGATCGGCACACATTCCGCCTGCGCGGCGATACCGGCATTGCCCGGCGCACAATATATTTTTCCGACTTGCGGTGAACGGCTGAGCGCATCCACGATAGCATGCTCTCTTCCACCTCCACCGACTACCAAAACTTTCTTCATGATCCTAATGTTTGAAATGACGCATTCCGGTGAACATCATGGAAATGCCGAACTCGTCACATTTCACGACAGAATCATTGTCACGGATACTTCCGCCCGGCTGGACGATGGAAGCGATGCCGTATTCCGCCGCAGTAGTGACACAGTCATCGAACGGAAAGAAACCGTCGGATGCCATGACCAGGCCTTCCTTGCGGATGTCCTTGCCCTCAGCGGCCAACGTAGTCTTCGCCTCTTCCAGAGCGATCTGTGCGGAACCGATACGGTTCATCTGGCCGGCACCCACACCGAGGGTCATGCCGTCCTTAGCCACGACGATGGCATTGGACTTCACATGCTTGACGATTCTCCAAGCAAAATCGAGATCCGTCAGCTGAGCCTCGGAAGGCTTCGCTGCCGTGACGCACATGCCGGCTTCCACCTTCTTCGTCACCAGATCCTGCTGCTGAACCAGCATACCGCCGTTCATGCTCACGAAAGCCTGATGCGGAGTCTCGTCCTTGGTCATGTCGACCTTCAGCAGACGAAGATTCTTCTTCGTACGAAGCAGCTCCAACGCCTCTGCAGAGAAAGAAGGAGCCATGATGATTTCCAGGAAGATCGGCTTCATGAGCTGGGCGGTTTCCAGATCCACCTCGCGGTTGAAAGCGACGATGCCGCCGAATATGCTCACCTTGTCTGCCTCATAAGCCTTCTTCCAGGCTTCCAGCGCATCTGCTCCGATAGCGGCGCCGCACGGATTCATATGTTTCAGACCGACGCAGAACGGCACATCGAATTCACGCACGATGTTCAAAGCCGCATTCGCATCCTGGATATTATTGTAGGATAGTTCCTTACCGTTGAGCTGCTCCGCAGAGGCCAGAGAATAGGAAACCTTGTCCATGGAAGCATAGAATTTCGCTTCCTGATGAGGGTTCTCTCCATAACGGAGACTCTGCTTGAGGTCATACTCCAGGAAAAGTTTCTCGTTCAGCCCGGCAGCCTTGCGCATGTAGGTCGCGATCATCATATCGTATTCTGCCGTATGGGTATAAGCCTTCGCAGACAGCTGGAGACGGGTCTCCGGAAGCGTATCGCCATGTTCCCGGATCTCGGTCAGCACCTGCGCGTAATCCTCAGGATGACAGACCACCGTCACGGCAGACCAGTTCTTCGCGGCGCTGCGGAGCATGGAAGGACCTCCGATATCGATGTTCTCGATAGCATCCGCCATGGTCACGCCAGGTTTCTCGATCGTCTGCTTGAACGGATAGAGGTTCACGCAGACCATGTCGATGAACTCGATGCCGTTCTCCTGGAGCTGCTTCCTGTGGCTCTCGAGATCACGACGGCCGAGAAGACCGCCATGGACCTTCGGGTGCAAAGTTTTCACACGTCCGTCGCAGATTTCAGGAAAGCCGGTCACTTCACTGATGTTGATCACCTTCAGGCCGGCTTCCTGAAGCATCTTCATGGTACCGCCTGTGGCAATGATGTCCCAGCCGAGAGACTGGAGACCGCTGGCGAATTCTACCACGCCAGTCTTATCACTTACACTGATTAAAGCTCTCATTGTTGACTTTTTAGAATGTTGAACCGATTAAAGAAGGGTTACGCCTTCCCCTTCGACGATACGGCCGATGACGGACGCCTTGTCCCCATATCCGGCCAGGATATCGATCGCCTGCTGCGCCTCGGACTCATCCATGGCGAGAACCATGCCGATACCCATGTTGAAGATATTGAACATCTCACGGTGAGCGATCTTGCCGTAACGCTCGAGAAGACGGAAGATCGGGAGGATCTCCCAGGTACCTTCCTTGACCTCTACACCCATGCCCTCATGGAGAATACGCGGGATGTTCTCATCGAAACCGCCGCCGGTGATATGGGCCACCCCATGCACATGGCAATGGCGGATGACATCCAGCACCTGCTTCACATAGATACGGGTCGGAGTGAGCGCCGTCTCACCGAGAAGAGCACCCTCCAGCTCCGGATAAGTAGCATTCAGATCCAGTTCATTGTCAGCGAAGACCTTGCGGACCAGACTGAAACCATTGGAATGAACACCTGTGGAAGCGATGCCCACGAGAACATCACCGACCTTTACCTTGGAACCGTCGATGAGCTGAGACTTCTCCACGACACCGGTCGTATAGCCGGCGATATCGTACTCCCCATCCGTATACATGCCCGGCATCTCGGCAGTCTCACCGCCGACCAGAGCGCAACCTGCCTGACGGCAGCCCTCTGCCACACCGGCGACTATAGCCTCGATCTTGGCCGGTTCATTCTTGCCGACCGCCACATAATCAAGGAAGAAGAGCGGCTCAGCACCCTGCGCCAGCACATCGTTCACGCACATGGCCACCGCATCGATACCGATCGTATCATGCTTGTCCATGGCAAAAGCCAGTTTGAGCTTGGTACCGACGCCATCAGTACCGCTCACGAGTACAGGCTCCTTTATATCCAGAGCCGAAAGATCGAACATACCACCGAACGATCCGATATTACCCATCACGCCTTTACGTGAGGTAGAAGCGACGTGAGACTTGATCCTACGCACAACCTCGTAGCCAGCCTCCAGGTTCACACCTGCTTTTTCGTAACTTACAGCCATTTCTTTATTTTTTTGAATGATTTGTTATTCGTAAAGTTCGGTCGGATACTCCCCGTCGAAACAAGCGCAGCAAAGATCGCTCCTGCGTCCGGCCTTCAGCATGCCTTCCTTGGAGAGGAAGGCCAAAGTATCTGCACCGATGATGTCACAGACCTGATTCACATTGTGACGAGCACTGATCAGCTCATCCAATGAAGTGATATCCACGCCATAGTAGCAAGGTTTGACCAGCGGTGAGCTCGCGATACGGACATGTACCTCTTTGGCACCGGCCTCACGCAGCATTCTCACGATTCTCAAGGAAGTCGTGCCACGGACAATGGAATCATCCACCAGAACGACCCTCTTGTCCTTCACGATGGTCTTCACGGCGGAAAGTTTCATCTTCACGCCCTTTTCCCGCATGGACTGCGAAGGCTGGATGAAGGTCCTGCCGATATATTTGTTCTTGATCAGCCCCATCTCATAAGGAAGTCCGCTGGCCTCGGAATAACCCATGGCCGCACTCAAGCTGGAATCCGGGACACCCACGACGATATCCGCCTCACACGGAGCCTCCTCCCACAGAATCTTTCCGGACTCCTTGCGATAATTGTGCACATTGCAACCATCGATATCGCTGTCCGGACGCGCGAAATAGATGTACTCCATCGCGCACATCGCATGACGTTCCGGCTCAGCATAGAAATTCGAACGGATGCCGTGATGATCGATGGTCACGATCTCTCCAGGCTCCACGTCCCGGATGAATTCCGCGCCCAACACATCGAAAGCACAAGTCTCGCTTGCCACGACATAACCACCGTTCAGTCTACCTAAGGCCAATGGTCTCAGACCGTACTTGTCCCTGCAAGCATAGATCCGGTTCTTCGTCATGATCAGGAAAGCGAAGGCTCCGTCCATCCGGTTCAATGCCTCCTTGATGGCATGGATCCGATCAGAATGAGCCTCGAAATTCCCCTTCTTGATCAGATGAGCCAGAATCTCCGCGTCGGAAGCGCTCTGGAAAAGACTTCCATTGTCCTCCATCTCCTTACGGAGCTGCTTGTAATTCACGATGCTGCCGTTGTGGGCCATCGCGAAATCCCCGGTATTGTGACGAAACAGGAATGGCTGGATATTTTCCATACCCTTGATACCTCCCACCGCATAGCGGACATGGCCGATTGCCATCGAACCGGTCAGTTCAGCCAGCCTGCGCTCGTTGAACACCTCGATGACAAGACCTTCCCCCTTGACACGTCTGAACGTTCCGTTGTCCACAGTCACGATACCGCAACCTTCCTGCCCCCTGTGCTGAAGGGCATGGAGGGCATAATAAGTCAGATTAGCGGCGTCCGGTACCCCGAAGATACCGAACACACCGCATTCCTCATGAAGTTCCGCATCGGAAACCAATGATTTCAATTCTTCCAACATCTTTTATTCTCCTCTGAAATAACGGACGGCATTCGCGAAAAGCGGCTGCTCCAGCCCGTCATCGATAATATTCTTGAAAAGATTTTCCTCATAACGCTCTGTATGTCCCATCTTGCCGAGAATCTGTCCGTTCTCGCTGATGATGCCCTCAATGGCATAATATGAGCCGTTCGGATTATACGGCGACTCCATCGTCACCTCCTCGGAAATCGGATCTACATACTGGAAAGCCACCTGTCCTTTGGCGAACAGATCCCTGGCCAGTTCCTCATTGACCACGAACTTGCCTTCACCATGACTGACGGCGATCGTATGCAGATCACCGACAGACATACCGGCAAGCCAAGGAGAATTGGTCGTCGCCACACGCGTCATCACCATCTGGGAGATATGACGGTTGATATCGTTCCTGAACAAAGTCGGTGAATCCTTCGTCACCTGACCGAGACGACCGTATGGAAGAAGACCGGACTTGACCAATGCCTGGAAACCGTTGCAGATACCCAGGATCAGGCCGCCACGGTCGATCAGGGCATGCACAGCCTCAGCGATCAGCTCGTTGTTCAGCACATTGGCGATGAACTTACCGCTGCCATCCGGCTCATCACCGGCAGAGAATCCGCCGCTGAGCATGAGAATATGGCAATGGTCGATATGCGCCTTCATCTCAGCGATGGAACGGTTCACATCTTCCGCCGTCAGGTTGCAGAATACGGACATCTCCACCTGAGCGCCGGCCCTACGGAAAGCTTTCGCCGTATCATAGTCGCAGTTCGTACCCGGGAAGACCGGAATGTAAGCGATCGGATGTTCGACCGGCTCACCCTTATATTTGAGATCCGCTTTCCTGGCCTTGAAAGGTTTAACCCCCTGAAGACCGTCCGGAACCAGTTTCTTGTGATAAGGTTCGCAGATGTCCGGATAGACCTGAGCGAACTTGGCGCTGTTGGCAGCCATCATGTCGAAGAGGTCCATCGACTTGCCGTTGATATGGAGCAATCCATCCTCTCCGTCCGTAACGGTACCGAGATAGATGACATTCTCACCTTCCAGCTCCTCTTCAGCCTCAACGATGATGGAACCGTAACTGTAGTTGAACAATTCTTTTTCATCCACCTTCACACTGATGCCGAGACCGTTACCGAAAGACATCTTGCAGAGACCTTCAGCGACACCGCCGAAACCTACGGCATAGGCAGAAACGACCGTACCGTCCAGAATCTGCGCATTGACGAAATCCCAGTTCTTCTTGAGCTGGTCCGTATCCGGCATATGATTCTTCTTCGGAGTATGCTTGATCAGGTAGATCCTGTTGTCCTCCATCTTGAATTCAGGAGAAATGACATCGTTCGCATCGACCGGAGTGATACCGAAAGCCATCAGCATCGGTGGCACATTGATGTCCTCGAAAGTTCCGCTCATGGAGTCTTTTCCGCCGATGGAAGGAAGACCGAGATCGACCTGCATCTTCAAAGCACCCATCAAGGCACTGAGCGGCTTGCCCCAGGACTTCTCATCCGTCATGCGCTCGAAATATTCCTGATAAGAGAAACGCATGGTACTCCAGGTACCGCCGGCAGCGACGACCTTCGAGCAAGCTTCGACTACTGCATAAGCAGCGCCATGATAAGGGCTCCACTCCGCGATGAACGGATTGTAACCGAAAGCCATCATGGAAGCGGTATCAGTATAAGTGTCTACCGGAAGTTTCTGTACGGAAACCTGAGTCTCCGTTGCCTGGAGGTAACCTCCGAACGGCATCAGGACCGTCGAACGGCCGATCGTAGAGTCGAACATCTCGATCAGGCCCTTCTGTGAAGTCACGTTCGGATCCTGAAGATTGTTCGCGATACGCTCCTTCAAGGTTTCACCCTCGACATGACGCTCGAAAGGATTTCGGTCCTCAACGGCACCGACCTTTGCCTTGGCATAATGCTTGGCACCGGCACTGTCGATGAATTCGCGGCTCAAGTCGACGATGACCTTGTCCCCGTCGAACATGCGCATACGTCCACGATCCGTCACGTCTGCGACATGAGTCACCTCAATGTTCTCGCTACGGCAATAGGACTCGAACTCAGCCTGGTCCTTCGCCTCAACCACTACGGACATCCTCTCCTGAGACTCGCTGATGGCCAGTTCAGTAGAATTGAGTCCGTTATATTTGACCGGCACACGGTCGAGATAGATGTCGAGACCGTCGGTCAGCTCACCGATCGCTACGCTGACACCACCGGCACCGAAGTCATTGGACTTCTTGATCAGCCTCGTCACTTCCGGACGACGGAAGAGACGCTGGAGCTTACGCTCCTCAGGAGCATTACCCTTCTGCACCTCACTACCGCAAGTTTCGAGAGACTCTTCCGTATGTTCCTTGGATGAGCCCGTCGCGCCACCGACTCCATCACGGCCTGTACGGCCACCGAGCAGCAGGACGACATCACCCGGCACCGGGCTTTCCCTACGCACATTCTCAGCCTTCACGGCACCGGCCACAGCACCGACTTCCAGACGTTTCGCCACATAATCCGGATGATAGACCTCACGGACATGGGTCGTGGCCAGACCGATCTGGTTACCGTAGCTGGAATAACCGTGAGCGGCCTTACGGCTGATGATGCTCTGCGGAAGCTTGCCGTGCAAAGTCTCCGCTACCGGTTTATAGATATCACCGGCACCGGTCACGCGCATCGCCTGATAGACATAGCTGCGACCGGACAACGGATCACGGATCGCACCGCCCAGACAAGTAGCGGCACCGCCGAACGGTTCGATTTCCGTCGGATGGTTATGGGTTTCATTCTTGAACTGGAGAAGCCACTGTTCCGTGACGGTCCTGCCTTCCTCGTTCAGGACATCTACATCTACATAGATACTGCAGGCATTGTTCTCCTCGCTCACCTCCATATCATCCAGCAGGCCATGAGCCTTGAGGTAACGAGCACCGATACAAGCCATATCCATCAGATTCAAGCCTTTCTTCTCACGGCCCAGTTCCTGACGGATCTTCATGTACAAGGCCAATGTGCCGTCGATTTCCTCTTTCATGAAGCTCTCCTCCACCTGGATATCCTCCAGCTCCGTGGTGAAAGTCGTATGACGGCAATGATCGCTCCAGTAAGTATCCAGAATCCGGAGTTCCGTCTCTGACGGATCACGTCCCTCCTCCTTGAAATAGTTCCGGACCTCACGGAGATCATCGGCATTCATCGCCAAGCCCATCTTCCTGCAATAAGGAGCCAGTTCCTCCTCCGTCATGGCAGTCAGCCCCTCCAGCACAGGAACCGGCTTGACAGCCGGCTGCTCCATCGCATTCAGCTTGCCGAGGTCCTTCTCACGGGACTCGACCCCATTGATATAATAATGCTTGATCCTGGCGATCGTCTCCTCATCGGTATCTTCCGGCAGGATCAGAAGCTTGGAACTGCGGATACTGACTTCCGCGGAAGGATCGATCAGATGCACACAGTCCACCGCAGAAGCGGCACGCTGGTCAAACTGCCCCGGAAGGTACTCCACGGCAATGTATTTCGCGGCAGAAAGGTCACACTCATCGGTCACCTTGTCCGTCACGATTTCTCCGAATACACGGTAACGGGTTTTCTCGAGCAATTCTTCTGAAAAGCCGAACAGGTCATACACGTTAAGATAACGCAATGATCCTAGCTCCAGCTGAAGATTCTCGTTCAGTTCAGCAAGAAGACTTCTTGCCTCCACCTGAAATTCAGGATACTTCTCTACGTAAATGCGGTAATTGTCCATATTTTAAAATGTTATAAGGTGGCACGCGGTGCAGACCCGCAGGTCTGCTGCATACCACCTTATTATTTCTTGAATTCCTTCATCTAGATTTCAGCCTCCAACACCTTCTGCGTCTGGGCTTTTCTGAAAGCCTCCAGCCTGTCCGCGATTTCCGGAGACTGGAGCGCGAGAATCTGCGCGGCGAAAAGACCGGCATTCTTGGCACCGTCGATCGCCATTGTCGCTACCGGAATTCCGCCCGGCATCTGGACGATGGACAGCAGAGAGTCCATTCCCCCGAGGGCTTTGGTCCGGATCGGCACCCCGATGACCGGAAGCGTCGTCATTCCGGCGACCACACCTGCGACATGAGCAGCCCCGCCCGCTCCCGCGATGATCACGCTGATTCCCCGTGATTTTGCCGACTTGGCATATTCACACATAAGATCCGGGGTACGATGGGCGCTGATGACTTTCTTCTCGTAAGCGATTCCGAGATCTTCAAGTACCTGGATAGCCGGAGACATGACTTCGAAGTCACTGGTCGAGCCCATGATGATTGCAACTTTCATAAGTATCTTTGTATTATAAAAATGATATTCCGATTCTCACAAAATCCTTCTGCAACATTGCATCTGCAAATGTAAACAAATTCCACAACTTGTCAAACAGAGCAGACCTGCAGTTTCCAACATTTTTTCAACAACGTGGCGACGGACAGGAACTTGCAGGAATCTTCTTTCATATATAGGACTTTATCGCTATCTTTGCAGACTACAATCATCATATGTGAAACACATTATCGTCCATCATGAGAGATCTATATATCACCAACACCCTTTCCAGACAGAAAGAACTGTTTGAACCAGTACACGAAGGACATGTCGGACTCTATGTCTGCGGCCCGACCGTCTACGGCGACGCCCATCTGGGACACGCCCGCCCAGGCATCACCTACGACGTATTCGTCCGCCTCCTCAGGCATCTCGGCTACAAGGTCCGCTACGTCCGCAACATCACCGACGTGGGACACCTGGAGCACGACGCCGACGAAGGCGAAGACAAGATTGCCAAGAAAGCCCGTCTCGAGCAGCTCGAGCCGATGGAAGTCGTGCAGGAATATACCCTCAGATACCATGAAGCCATGCGTATGCTGAACGTCGCCCCTCCATCCATCGAACCGAGAGCCTCCGGCCACATCATCGAACAGATCAACATCGTCAAGAAGATCCTGGATGCCGGCTATGCCTACGAAAGCAACGGCTCCGTCTATTTCGATGTCAGGAAATACAACCATGACCACCATTACGGCATCCTCTCTGGCCGCAACATCGACGAGATGATCGGCGGTACCCGTGACCTGGACGGTCAGGAAGAAAAGCACGAATCCTATGACTTCGCCCTGTGGAAGAAAGCGACACCGGAACACATCATGCACTGGCCGTCTCCATGGAGCGAAGGCTTCCCGGGCTGGCATCTCGAATGCTCGGCCATGAGCGAGAAATACCTCGGCAAGACTTTCGACGTGCACGGCGGCGGAATGGACCTCCTCTTCCCGCACCACGAATGCGAGCTGGCACAGAACACCGCATCCCGCGGCTGTCCGGGCGTCAAGTACTGGATGCACAACAACATGATCACCATCAACGGCAAGAAGATGGGAAAATCCTACGGTAACTTCATCACCCTTCAGGAAATGTTCGAAGGCAGCCATGCGATCCTCACCCAGGCCTACAGCCCGATGACCGTACGCTTCTTCATCCTCCAGGCCCACTACCGCAGCACTCTCGACTTCAGCAACGAAGCCCTGCAGGCTGCCGAGAAAGGACTCAAGAGAATCATGAGCGCAGTCAAGGACCTCAGGTCAATGGCCAGAGACGCCGGTGCGGAAGAGTCACCGAGAGGCATCAAAGGCCACGACACCGCCCACCTCGCCTATGGAGAATTCATCGCCGACCTTGCGCCGGAGACGTTCACGGCTGACAACGCCGAGATCAACAAGATCTGCGACGACGTCTATGATGCCCTCTGCGACGACCTCAACACCCCTATTGCCCTCTCCCACATCTTCGATGCCGTCAAGCTGATCAACTCCGCCAAGGACAGAAAGATCAAGCTGACGAAAAACGATCATGAAACCCTTCTGCGACTTTTCGACGACATCATCTTCGGCGTCCTAGGACTTAAAGACGAAGAAAGCGAAAGCGGAAAGACCACCAGGACCCTGGACGGCCTGATACAGATGGTCCTCGAGCAGCGAAAAGCCGCAAAATCCGCAAAAGACTGGGCAACCAGCGACAGGATCAGGGACGAACTCAAGGAACTGGGTATCCAGATCAAGGATACGAAAGACGGCACCGAATGGACATTGGAATAAGCTATGAAACTCATTTCATGGAATGTCAATGGTCTCAGGGCCATCGCCGGCAAAGGTTTTGCCGACATTTTCACGGAGCTGGACGCAGACTTCTTCTGCCTTCAGGAAACGAAGATGCAAGCCGGACAGCTTGATCTGGAATTTCCGGGATACCGTTCCTACTGGAACTATGCAGACAAGAAAGGCTATTCCGGCACAGCCATCTACACAAGACACGAGCCACTGTCCGTCACCTGCGGCATCGGCATCGATGAACACGACCACGAAGGCCGCGTCATCACACTGGAGATGGAAGATTTCTATCTGGTGTGCGTCTACGTCCCGAATTCGCAGGATGAACTCCGCCGACTGGATTACCGTATGCGATGGGAGGATGACTTCCGGGAATACCTGAAAGGTCTCGCCACGAAGAAAGGCGTGCTGATGTGCGGCGATCTCAATGTCGCTCATCAGGAAATCGACTTGAAGAATCCGAAGACCAACCGCCGGAATGCCGGCTTCACCGATGAGGAACGCGAAAAATTCAGCAAGCTGCTGGATGCCGGCTTCATCGACACTTTCCGTCATTTCTATCCGGACCGGAAAGACATCTATTCCTGGTGGTCCTACCGTTTCCGTGCCCGCGAGAAGAACACCGGATGGCGCATCGATTACTTCATTGCCTCAGAAAACATGAAAGACCGTCTGGCAGACGCGAAGATCCACACCGAAATTTTCGGTTCCGACCATTGTCCGGTTGAACTGGACATCAGATGACATCCGTCCCTCCGGATCAGGAAAGGGTGGTTCCGTTCTCCGGGGCCACCTTTTTTCAACGACGTTTCTTGAGCGCCTCGACAAAATAAGAAATACCGCCGAACAAAGCCATCGTGATGGCCTGAGACTCGTGTGACAGCGTGGCAAAGACGACTCCGACCTCCATAGGAATCCCATAGACCATGTACAGTGCCAGTGAAACGATGTAATGGAAAGCTCCGAAACCGCCAGGCACCGGTACGATCCACCCCAGGCCTCCGACCAGAGACAGGAAAAGCGCATCAGCCAGCCCGAAACCTTTCAGGTCTGGAACCGACCACATGATTGAAGCCGCCATCACCCAGTACATGGCCCAGATCAAGACCGTGTGGAAAAAGAAACGCCACTTTCCCTGCATTTTCAAACAAGTTCCGAACCCCTGGAACAGACCGGAAAGAATCTTCCACACTTTCCCGAAAAATCCGTTTACGTTCCGCCATCTCCAGACAGCATAGATGCCGACAGCAGCGGCCAGGAGCAGCAGAAGAAGAATCCACCAGATGCTGACGTTCATCTTATACAGGATTTCCTGACGGAAGAAATCTCCGAATTTCTTCCAGGTGAAGATCAGCAGCGCAATGATCAGCAGCAGCATCGTGAACAGATCCCACACTCTCTCCAGTACAACCGTCCCCAAAACCTTCTCATAGCTAGCGGCATCGTTGCCCGACTTCCGGGAATTGCGGGTGATGACCCCGCAACGAACGAACTCCCCGATACGAGGAAGCGCGAAATTAGCCAGATAACCGATATTGACTGCATTGAACGCAGTCAGCCGAGTGATCGAAGGATCCAAGGGCTGCAGCAGATCCCTCCAGCGCAGTCCACGGAACCAGAACGCCAGGACGCCGGCTACCATGGACAAGAGAAGAAGAACCCAGTCACAATTCTTCAAGACGCCCACGAACTCCGTCCAATCCACTCCCTTGAACGAGAAGTAAAGCAGGACACCGGCCAAAGCCAGAGACAAGATATATTTCAAGATACTTTTGACGTTCTTCCTCTTCATCATGGTTTCTGATTATCAAGCGAATGCAAATTTATCTATTTTTTTCTAACTTTGCAGAATATTGTGCCCGACGGTTCAGGCACACGACGAACAGAACAAATCATAATCAGAAACAGCTATGGCATCAATCCTCGGTATCGGAAACGCTTTGACAGACATCCTTGCAGTGCTTCCCGACGACGAATTCCTCAAACAATACCACCTTCCGCGCGGCAGCATGCAGCATGTAGACATGGAAACCGGTGACGAAATCTGGAAAACCCTCAAGCCGATGGGAGTCCAGCTGGTTGCCGGAGGTTCGGCTGCAAACACCATTACCGGCACCGCCATATTCGGCATGGAATCCGGTTTCATCGGAAAAGTCGGAGACGACGACCTCGGTCACCTTTTCAAGAGCGACCAAGCCCAGTACGGTATTAAATCCATCCTTCTGAAAGGAGAACATTCCTCCGGACGAGCAATGGTCTTCATCACCGCCCCGAATGCGGAACGGACTTTCGCCGTCTATCTCGGCGCCGCGCTCGAGCTGATACCGGAAGATCTCAGACCCGAATATTTCGAGGGATACGACTATTTCCACATCGAAGGCTATCTTGTCCAGAACCAGGCCCTCATCCGCAAAGCCGTACAGATGGCCAAGGAAGCCGGCTGCATCATTTCCCTGGATATGGCTTCCTACAATGTCGTCGAATCCAACGATGCCTTCCTGCATGACATCGTCGACAAATATGTAGACATTGTCTTTGCCAATGAGACCGAAGCTAAAGCCTTCACCAAACTCGAACCGAGAGAGGCCTTAGACGAAATCGCACGTCATTGCAAGGTAGCCGTCGTCAAGATCGGGAAAGACGGTTCCATGCTCAAGAGCGGCGATGAATACCATTTCATCGAAGCATGGCCAGCCACACCTATCGATGCGACAGGTGCCGGTGACACCTACGCTGCCGGATTCCTGTATGCTCATTCACTCGGCATGCCGCTGAAGGTCTGCGGAGAGGTCGGCTCCATCATTGCCGCGAAAGTCGTGGAAATCATCGGAACGAAGATCGATATCCCGAGATGGAAGGCGGCCAAGCAGGAAATCCGCGAACTCATTGCAGCCAACAAGCCTGCAGAACAAGCATGATATGATTGCCGGCATCCTGAAATTCTTCCGCAGACGGAAACTGGCCCGACATGCCAGCGACGTCCCGACCGGTCTGCTTCCTCTGAAGCAGATCCGGACTGCCGCCGTGCTGATGGATGTGGACAACCCGGAATATGACGTGCTCAAAGAAAAGATACTGAACTGGTTCAAGGTCAATGGAATCAAGGGAGAAATCTGGTACATTGACTTCAGAAAGCTGGACAAATCCACTTTATTGCTGACCAGCATCCAGACCACCATCATCCGCAAGGAGCTCAATTGGCTCGGAGCACCTCCGATGGAAAAGATCCGGCCCTTACTGGAAGAGACGACCGATCTGTTCATTTCATTGACAGACAAGAACTACTTCACGAACATCCTGCTGAGCAAATGCTCCAGAGCCCGTTTCAAGATCGGACGTCTTCAACTGGACGGGGAAACTTATGATATGGTCATCAAGACGGATACAGATTCCCTGAACGGAAACTCTGCACTCAAAGTCTTCGAAGCCATTACAGATTACCTGACAAAAATCATATTGAATGAATAACTTCACAACATCTCTCCTGACCGCTGTCAAAGGAGCCTGCATGGGTGCAGCGGACGTCATCCCTGGCGTTTCCGGAGGCACGATCGCCTTCATGATGGGCATTTATGACCGTCTGCTGGGCTCCATCAGCTCCATCAACGCCAAAGCGATGAAACTGCTGTTCTCCGGCAGATTCAAGGACTTCTGGAAACACATTGACGGTACCTTTCTGCTGAGTCTGGTCATCGGCATCGGAATCAGCATCCTTTCCCTCGCGAAGATCATGACCTGGCTGCTGGCCCACCATCCGATCCAGACCTGGGCCTTCTTCTTCGGACTGATCGTCGCTTCTTCCATCTTCATACTCAAAGGAGTGGAAAGATGGAACATTGAAAGTGTGCTTCTCCTCATCACGGGCATCATCACAGGGGTTGTCGTATGCACCCTGTCCCCCACCCGAACTCCAGACACCCTCTGGTTCATCTTCATCTGCGGAGCCATCGCCATCTGTGCCATGATCCTTCCCGGAATATCCGGCAGTTTCATCCTGCTGATTCTCGGAAAATATGAATTCATCATGCAGACCATCAACGAACTGACCTCCGGCATCAATGTCAGCAATAATCTGCTGGTCCTCTGCGTCTTCGCTATCGGTGCCGTTATCGGCATCATCTCCTTCTCCAAATTTCTGCACTGGCTGCTGAGCAGATTCAACAAGGAAACCATGCTTGTCCTTGCCGGCTTCATCATCGGTTCTCTGGTGAAAGTATGGCCCTGGAGTGACAAACTGAAGATCGCCAGTTCCCAATTTCCGGAACAGCTGACAGGAACAGACGGTGAGCTGTTGTCTGGAAACCTGCTGGACCAAGCGCTCTCGAACCTGGAAATCGACCCGCAATATGGTACTGCAATCCTGTTCGCCCTGATCGGCTTCTTCCTGGTTACTGGAATCGAATTGGCTGCCAAGAAATTCAACGGTTCCGCAGAAAACTGAAATTAAAAGAAAAATATTTGGTGCATAATTATTAAATGCCTATATTTGCAGTCCATTTCAAGGAGCCTCATTCACGAAGCGTATTGGAATGACATACGGATCGGTCCGGTAGCTCAGTTGGATAGAGCAACAGCCTTCTAAGCTGTGGGTCTTGGGTTCGAATCCCAACCGGATCACTTAAAACGCCCTCTCAGATATCTGAGAGGGCGTTTTTATTAAACTTGTTAAACATTCGCGTAAATAAACTCGTTTACATGTCGATTTTTGAAAACATTTCATAGCTTCTCATCTCAAGAATATTCAATATTCCAGACAGTCGGTGATTTCAAGTCGCCATTGAAAAGATTTGTTTTAATGAGACCATGGACAAAAGCCAAGAACAATTCTTCGTCAGGAATTGAATTATGAAACACTTTCTAAAAAGCAGAAACGGGGAAAATCATTTCTTGGAAAAGCGGCAAATTATTGGAAAACAATCTTGGAAAAGCGACGAAATTTATTAAATTCGCCTTAGAAAAAAGGAGCTCATGTATGCAGGAGTGGCAATTCCTGTCTATAATATCGAAGAACCCAAAATTCCACTCAGGCTTGCATGTTGCCGAAATCTCTTCAAATTGTTCCAGAGTGATTGTGGACTACTTGCGGCTCGATACGCTGACGGCATCCAAATGAGGATACTCAAGGGGGACAAGGACATCAACTTCGGCTCCATGTCAA
>JAHHQP010000011.1 GCA_020026355.1 Bacteroidales bacterium | reverse complement strand
CTGATGAAACCGTCGATCGGTTTCTGGTTCCAGTTCTCCATGTTCACACCGTTGACGGTCTTGTTGTAGATGAATTCACCGGTGATGGAGAACGGGAAGCTGGTCGGGAAAGCATAATCGAGAGCGATGGAAGTCTTCCATACCTGAGGCATCTTGAACTTAGGATCCACTGCCTGAATCTGAGACGGAAGCACACCGTCCTCAGGAGAAATGGTCATAGGGAATCTCTTCGGATCAAGGCTATTGAGTTTTTCGACCAGTTTCTGAGTATCTACGATCATATCTCCCTGGAACTCCTTAAGGAGCGGATCAGCTTGGGCTCCGTTCTTTCCATATACCGTCGTCAAGGAAACCAGGTTCTGGACCATACCGGAGTTCGTCGGCATATTGGTGAAGAATACCAACGGGAGACGACCGGAGAAGAGACCTGTACCTCCACGGAATTTCAGGCTCTTGTCACCGAGGATATCCCAGCTGAAACCGATTCTCGGAGAGAAGGAAACCTGAGCATTCGGCCATTTTCCAGTATCGATATGTCTTCCACCATAGTCCATCTCCTTGATAGCGTTGTTCGTCATCACATCCTTGTTGTCGAAGAACATGCCATCGATGCGGAGACCGTAGGTGAGCTTGAAGTTTTCAGTAGGAGTCCACTCGTCCTGAGCATAGACACCAGCCTGATGGAACCTTACACGGGCTGCCGGATTCTTTTCTCCGTCATAGCCGTAAGTGATGGCGACAGTTTCAGGAGTTGCACCTTTAAGGAAGTCGTCCAGACTGTTGTAGCGATAATAGCCGGTACCGTTTCTCATGTAGGAGTTGTCAGCCATCTGGTACTCATAGTTGAGACCTGCCGTTATCTTGTGAGTGCCGGCATAGTAGGTAACGTCATCTTTCAACGTGATGACGTCGTTGTGTACACCATTGTTCCAAGTGAACAGTTCATAACCTGCTGACATATATGGCTTCACACCTGTTCCATCCAGAATATCTATGAACGGGAACTTGGCTGAATTCGTTCCACGGATATCATCCAGTTTGGAGAAGGTGAACAGGAACTGATTGGAAAGATCATTGCTGAAACGGCTGTTGAGATCCAGGGTCAGTGAGTTCACATTATTGTCCATGGAATACATGGAATTGGCGAAAGACATGGAATACTCGGACATACGGGCTTCAGTCGTACGAAGACCGCAGTTGGAAGAAGACTTGTTCGGAGCATTCCATTTTATGTTCTTGGCATAGTTATAACGGACAGCAAGATGATGCTTGTCGGTGATGTTCCAGTCGATACGGGCCAGCACCTTCATGTTGCTCTCATCTGCCGGGAATTTCGTATAAGATCCGGTATCATAGCCATATTTGTCCTTGAGATGATTCTTGACCGTCTCCATGTCCTCGACAGTAGTACGGGAAATGAATCTGTCCGGATCCATCTTTCCGTCTTCGGAAGCCTGCCAACGATTGGCGATCTGAGGGCTCTGGACATACTCGAAGTTCACGAAGAAGAAGAGTTTGTTCTTCACGATAGGACCTCCGAGAGTAGCACCGTAAGTCGTGGTACGCTCTTTAGCGACCGGACCTGCATTTCCGGTCTGAATACCGTTGTTGATGGATCCTCTCATGTTCTCGTTGCGATGATAGACATAAGCGGAACCTTTGAACTGGTTGGTACCGGATTTGGTGATGGCGTTCACGCCACCGCCGATGAAGTTGGTCTGACGGACGTCATAAGGAGAGACGACCACCTGAACCTCATCGATCGCATCGATGGAAATCGGGCTTCCGCCACCAGGGAGACCGGCATTCAGGCCGAAGTTGTTGTTGAAGTTCGCACCATCGACCGTGAAGTTGGACGAACGACCGTCTCCACCTGCGAAGCTCATGCCGTCACCACCGTAAGGGGAAAGTTTCGCAACGTCAGTGATGCTTCTGGAAACCGTAGGAAGTGAAGCCATCTGTGAACTGGAGATGTTAGTTGCTGCACCTGTCTTTTCAGCAGAGAATTTGGAATTGGCCGTAGATACGACTACAGCCTCGTTCAGCATTTCCTTATCCTCTTTGAGGAAGGCATTCAACTTGTACAATTCTGCAAGCTGAAGAGTGACATCGGTGAAAGTCACGGTTCTGTAACCCAGACATGAGACTTCCACTTTGTAAGGACCACCGTTACGCATACCTTGAATGGTATAGCGACCATTGTTGTTCGTAACGACGCCATAGACGGTTCCGGAAGGCTCATGGGTTGCCACGATAGCAACGCCAGGAAGCACTTCACCATTTTCATCCGTGACGAGTCCACCGAGAGATGATGTTGTTACCTGCGCATAGGCAGAAACACCAATGAACATCGCTGCGAGAGCAGCAACAAAACATTTGATTGCTTGTTTCATATGGTTCAGTTAATTAAAAATAAAGTTACTTGGGCGAAGATAATACATTTATCGAATCTATAAAATAAAAAAAATTCTTTTCATTTGCAAACATTTGATAACCTGAATTCTTTTTTGCAGTTCAGAAATTTATGCTTACCTTTGTCGCATATCGGCTGATATGTGGAGAGATTTGAATGCTTGCAACCACACAAAAAAATGCTAAAATCATGATACTTTTTTGTGTTCGCTCCGCATATCCTATGCCGGGGCTTTTTTATGCTCCGAAACACCCCGAGAGATTTTATAAACACAATATCATGAATTACTTATTTACATCAGAATCCGTATCTGAAGGACACCCGGACAAGGTGTCTGACCAGATTTCAGACGCGATCCTCGACGAATTCCTCCGTCAGGATCCGGAATCCAAAGTAGCCTGCGAGACCTTCTGCAGCACCGGACTGGTCGTCGTCGGCGGAGAAGTGCGTTCCGAGAACGCTTATGTCGACATTCAGGACACTGTCCGGAAAGTCATCAGCAAGATCGGCTACAACAAGGCAGAATATATGTTCGACTCGAACTCCTGCGGCGTGCTTTCCGCCCTCCACGAGCAGAGCGCCGACATCAACCGCGGTGTCGTCGGCACAGATGCCGATACCCAAGGTGCAGGAGACCAGGGCATGATGTTCGGTTATGCCTGCCGCGAGACTGAGGAATACATGCCGCTTCCATTGGCCTTGTCTCATCAGGCTCTCATCCTGCTGGCCAAGATCAGGAAAGAGACTCCTGAACTCATGCCTTACCTCCGTCCGGACTCCAAGTCCCAGTTCACCATCGAATATGACGGAGAGACCAACAAGCCGGTCAGGGTACACACGATCGTCATCTCTACCCAGCATGACGAGTTCACCCCGGCCAGCCTCGGCAAGATGACCTACAAGGAAGGTTGCGACCAGTACGGCCAGAATCGAGTGGATGCCGCCATGCAGGCGAAGATCAAGGAAGATGTGCAGAACATTCTCCTCCCGATGCTCATCGAGAGTCTTCCGACCGAGACTGCCGCACTTTTCCAGGGCGACTATATCCTGCACGTGAATCCGACCGGAAAATTCGTGATCGGCGGTCCTCATGGAGACACCGGACTCACCGGACGTAAGATCATCGTGGACACCTATGGTGGACGTGGTGCGCACGGCGGTGGAGCCTTCTCCGGAAAAGACCCGTCAAAGGTGGACCGTTCCGCTGCCTATGCGGCCCGTTACATCGCCAAGAACATGGTCGCCGCCGGCGTTGCTGATGAAATGCTCGTACAGGTTGCCTATGCCATCGGTGTAGCCCGTCCGGTCAGCATCTTCGTGAACACGAACGGCACTGCAGCGAAAGACGCTTCCGGCCACCAGCTTACGGATGCGGAGATCGCGGCGAAGATCAACACGCTCTTCGACCTGCGTCCAGCCAAGATCATCGAGAAATTCGGCCTGAAGAAACCGATCTACGAAGCGACGGCCGCTTACGGACACGTCGGAAGGAAACCGTACAAGGACAGTGTCACTCTCATCCGCGACGGCAAGAAGGTGCAGGAATATGTCCAGTTCTTCGGTTGGGAACTGCTCGATGCTGTAGATAAAGTGAAAGAGGCATTCAACCTCTGATCGGTCAGACCTCGGTCCAATGGATGCGGATTCCTTTCCGCTCCATGCCACGGAACCAGGTCATCTGCCTCTTGGCAAACTGATGGATGGCAGTAGCCAGCTGCTCACGCATCTCCTCCAAGGTCAGCTGACCGGTCGCATAGAGCGTGACATACTTATACTCCAATCCATAATAGATAAGGTCTTCTGCGGGCACACGCTCCAGGAGACCTTTTATCTCTTCCACCATTCCTTCCTGAATACGCGCATCCAGACGGCGGTCGATCCGCCGGTTCCTTTCCTCGCGATCCACGAGCGTACCGATGAAAAAAGTCTTCTTCGGCAGGAAATGGGTATGGTCCACCGGATGTTCCGACTCATAGATCGCGATCTCGAGTGCACGGATCAGTCTTTTCCGGGTATCATAGTCCGTTGAATTGTGCAAAGGTTTCAAGGACGCCAGCCGAGCGATCAGTTCTTCGGTCGGCCTTGCTTCCAGTTCAGCCCGCAAAGCAGGGTCCGGCGGTACCTCCGGCAAGGAATAACCGCAAGTCGCCGCCTCCAGATAAAGTCCGGATCCTCCGCAGAGAACAGGGACTGCTCCCCGCTCCACGATCTCCCGGTAAGCCGCCTCGAAGTCCCGCTGATACTCGAAGATATTGTACTTCGTGCCGGCATCGACGATGTCCATCAGATGATAAGGCACCTCCTCATATTCCGAGAGGTCCTTTCCCGTCCCGATGTCCATTCCCCGATAGACCTGCCGGGAATCCGCTGAAAGAATCTCCGCATTCCCTATAGCCCGGGCCAATGAGACCGCGTATCTTGTCTTTCCCGAAGCGGTCGGTCCCAGCACGCAGATCAGATCGATCTCCCCCTTACGGTACAATTCCCTAAGCTGTACCGGGTCAATGGTTTCAGCCGCAGGAAGGGGTGCAGGCTGCCTGACATCTGTCATTCCACAATTTTTCATGGAACAAAGATAGGAAATTTGGAACCAAGCGAAGAAAAAAGCTTAACTTTGCACACTACTTAAAAACAGGAGATTATGCCGAAAGCAAAGAGTAAAGTGGAGATCAGGAACAGGAGAGCCTCATTCGATTACGAATTCCTCGAGACTTTCCAGGCGGGAATCATGCTGACCGGTACTGAAATCAAATCCATCAGAGCCGGCAAAGCATCCCTGGTGGACAGCTTCTGCTATTTCAACAACGACGAACTGTATGTGAAGAACATGCATGTCGCGGACTACTGGTGGGGAAGCTGGGGAAAACACGACCCGAAACGCGACCGCAAACTGCTGCTCAACCGCAAGGAACTGAACAAGCTGGCCAGAGCCGTCAAGGAGAAAGGCTTGACCATCATCGCCGTCAAGCTCTACATCGCCGACAACGGATACGCGAAGCTGCTCATTGCCTTGGCCAAGGGTAAGAAAGAGTACGACAAGCGCCAATCCATCAAGGAAAAGGACATGAAACGAGAAATCGAGCGTTTCCACCGATAAAAAAATCCGGAAGTTCTAACTTCCGGATTTTTTTATCTTTCCCATTTCTCTTCGTCCCATTCCGGGCTGATGTAATCCCCCTCATGATCAATGAGGAAGGACAGATAGGTAATGTCGATTCCCTGCGCCAGATATTGGGATTCATAGAAGGTCTGAACTTCAAACAGAGCCTCCACCGCTTTCTGACCGCAGACCGACATCATCGGACTGCTGTAGAGCTTTTCCTTGTCCGCGTCATAGATGTCCGTCGCGCAAGCCAGGATCTTCAGCCCGTTCTGCTCCGCCATCGCGCGGGAATATTCATGGAGATAACGGCTGTCCGTCTTCAGATGAACGATTCCCCCAGGTTTCAGGAAGTTGCGGTAACGACTGAGAAAGAGCGGGCTGGTCAGCCTCTTCTTCTCCCTTCCGATCTGCGGATCCGCAAAGGTGATCCAGATCTCGGAGATCTCATCTTTCGCGAAAAGCGACTCGATGAACTCGATCCGAGTCCGCAGGAAAGCCACGTTCGGAAGCTGATGTTCCTCCGCATACTTCGCACCTTTCCACAAACGCGCGCCTTTGATGTCCACGCCGATATAATTGCAGGACGGATTCCTGAGTGCCAGGTCAATGGTATATTCTCCTTTGCCGCAGCCAAGTTCTACGACGATAGGATTGTCATTGCCGAACATTCTTTCACCCCAATGTCCCTTGATCGGATGATCCGTACCCAGGACTTCAGGAGTTGTCGGCTGAAGGAGACACTTGAAGGTCTCGTTTTCTCTGAATTTTCTAAGTTTATCTTTTCCCATAAATGGATGTTAGGGTTACATGTCATTGATTTTCAACCTTCTGCCCCTTCTGGGCTTTCGGAGCTGGCTTCTGTGCTCTCCGATGGTTGCCGTTTCCGCGAGGACGGTTGCCGTTCGGCTTCCTGCCGCCCTCTGCCGCAGGCTTCCTTCCCCCTTCGGCAGCTGGCTTCTGTCTACGTTTCTTTTTCTTCTTCGCCTCATCGAAACGACTGATGCTGTCATCTCCGACCGCCGAGATGAATTCAGGAAGTTCGGCCTCGATATCCTGTTTCAAAGATTCCGGTTTGAGACCGTTCTTGTTCATCTTGATGATTTCCTTCACCTCCTGAGCACTGAGCGGATAGAGAGAAGCCAATGAATGCGGATCATAGGAGAAATACATGGTTTCCTGTAAAATATCCGTCTTCATCAGATAAGCCTGTCCATCTTCGAACTCGAGCGGATTGAACACCCTCGGGATACAAGACTGAGCATCGATATAAGATGCCGTCTCGTAATTGAGACAACATTTAAGCTTTCCGCATTGACCGGCCAGTTTCTGAGGATTCAGAGACAGGTCCTGAGCACGGGCCGCGGCCGTCGTGATGGATTGGAAACTGGAAATGTAATTCGAGCAGCAAAGCTCACGGCCGCAGACTCCGAGGCCACCGATGAGTCCGGCTTCCTGACGAGCACCGATCTGCTTCATCTCGATACGGATACGGAATTCCTCGGCGAAAACCTTGATCAGCTGACGGAAGTCGACACGACCATCCGCAATATAATAGAAGATCGCCTTGGTTCCGTCTCCCTGGAACTCCACGTCACCAATCTTCATCTCCAGACCCAGTTCCTCCGCTATCTGACGGGAACGAATCATCGTTTCATGCTCACGGGCGATAGCTTCCTGCCATTTCTCGATATCGAACTGCTTTGCCTTGCGGTAAATCTTCTTGAATTCCGCCGTTTCCGGATTGATCTTCTTGCTCTGCATCTGACGTGCGACGATAGGACCTTCCAACGTGACGATGCCCAGATCATGCCCATTGGCCGCCTCGACGATCACCAGATCACCCATCTTGATACTCTGGCCGGAAGCATTCACGTAAATGCCTTTACGCGTATTCTTGAAACGGACTTCGAAGTAATCATCGAACTGTTCCTGCTTCACACCGTCCAGCCAGTCATAGACCTCCAGCTTGCAGCAACCGGGACGGTAATTGCATTCCGTCTCGCCAGAAGGTTTCCGTTCCACCGTACAGCCTCGGGAACAGTCGAATTGTCTTGATTCTTTATCGTTGTTTTCCATAAAAAACTCATACTGTTAGGAAAAGACGGTCCACCAAGTCTGTGAAAAGGATTCTGGCATTGACGTTCCGGTCAATCAGTTCCACCGTCTTATCTATATTATTGATCGCCTTGTGGCAGAAATTCTTGCGGATACGTTCCGCCATTCCGGCATAAAATTCTTTCTCGGACTCCGGCACCGTCACCAGGGTCTGCATGCCCTGCTGGTACAGGAACAGATTTCTGAAACCGTCCTCCATGAACATGCAGAAAGCCTTCTGCTTCTCTCGGGACGGCAGGGACGCCATCGTCTCCGCACATTCCAGTGCACCGAGGAGATTCCGGGCGACCAGCGCCTGCATCAGTTCCGCAAAGAGATCCATGTCCGAAGTGTAGTCCGCATTCCGGTTCTTCATTTCCAGAGCGACACCGACACTGCCCTCCGAAATCTGCGCCAGACGGCCCGCCTCTTCTTCATCGACCGAAAACTGATCCATGAGCACTGCTTTCACAGCCGAGCGTTCCATCGGAAGAACCCTGAGGCTCTGACATCTGGAAAAAATGGTCTGCAGCACCTTTTCAGGAGCATGGGTGATGAATATGAAGATGGTTCTTTCCGGTGGCTCCTCCACCAGCTTCAGCAGCTTGTTCGCCGCCGCGACATTCATTTTCTCCGGCAGATACATGAGCACGGCCTTATAGCCGTCCCCTACCGCCGTCAAGGACATGCCCGCTACGATCGCCTTCGCCTCGGACATCAGGATATTTCCGGTCTTCTTCTCGATCCCGATCGCTTCCATCAGGTCATTTTCCAGAAAATAAGGATTGGCCAGCACCAGTTCCCTCCATTCTTTCAGATAATACTCGGAAGTGATGCTGGAGGCCTTCTCGGAAGCCGAAGACTTCGAGCCGGTATTCACCGGAAACACGAAATGCACGTCCGGATGAATGAGCTTCTCCATCCGACGACAGGATGGACATTGACCGCAGGAGTCCCCGTCCACATGATGATGACAATTGAGATACTGGAGATAAGCCAGGGCCAATGGAAGCGCTCCGCAGCCGTCATTTTCATAGAAAAGCATGGCGTGGGCAACTCTTCCGCTGTCCGCCATCCCTTTCAAAGCCTGCAAAGCCTTTTCATTTCCGACTATATCTGCAAATCTCATCTATTTTTCTCTCTTCGCCGTATAATGGGCCATTTCCACCAAAAACTGCTTCTCGTCCGAAGCCGGAAGGATATCCAGAGCTTCCACAGCTTCATTGACGAAACGGTCCAGTTCACCGGCCGCATATTCAAGACCGCCGTGAGTCCGTACGAAGTCAATGATTTCATTCCGGCAGTCTTCGCTGCCCATATTCCTGACCTTTTCCCTGATTTCCTTTTCCTTCTCCGGGGAGACCTGCTTCAACGCCCCTAAAAGAGGGAGGGTAATCTTCTGTTCCTCGATATCCACGCCCAGAGGCTTCCCGACAGAGGATGTACCGACATAATCCAGAATATCGTCCTTGATCTGGAAAGCGGTCCCCAAGGAAACGGCATATCTCCGCATGGCTTCGGTCACTTCAGAGGAAGCCTTGACGGAAATGGCAGCGGAAACGACCGCCGCCTCGAAAAGAGAACCGGTCTTGCTGTAAATGATGCGGTAATAGTCCTTTTCATCCGTATCCACCTTCTGTGCCTTCTCCAGCTGGAGCATCTCCCCCTCAGCCAGATCGCTCAAAGTCTTCGCGAAGATCTTGAGCACTTGCGGATCCCCCTCACCATCCTGCAGGATCTGGTCCATCGCTTTCACCAGCCAGTAATCTCCGATCAGCACGGATACGGAGGGCCCCATGAGCTTGTTGATGGTCGGCTTTCCCCGGCGGCAATCACTGCTGTCCGCCACATCATCGTGCAGGAGAGTCGCATTGTGGAGCAACTCGACAGCAGTGGCATACCTGCAGGTCGCCTCCGTCACTTCACCGCCATTGCATGCTCTGCCCACAAGCAGAGCCAGCATCGGTCTCATCTGCTTGCCCGATGACTCCAGGATCTTGTCATTGACTTTATTGAGCAGGTCGATATCAGAAGACAAGGCCGACCTGATTTTCAGACCGACCCTATCCCAGACGGGACCCAGATATGATTTGATGACAGCTACGTCCATATCCTTACTTCGATGTGAACATGAAAGAAACCGTCAATGTGATCCCTCCGTAATTTCTGCCTTGCCAAGCCTCTTTCATCAGCGGAGCGATTTCATTGGCCGGCACTCCCTTCAGGTCCATGAGGTTCCCGAGGTTCCAGTTGTAACGACCGATGATCTGGAATCTCCAGATTTCCAGGCCGACACCGAGACCGATACCATATTCCCAACGGTTGAGGCCAGTCTCGTCCCATTTCTTCGTGGACGGGCCATTATCCGCAGTGATGCTGGCATTGACACCGTAACCGACGAATGGAGTGACATCCAGGAAAGGACGGAAAAGCACGAGATCCGGTCCCCACTGTATGGAAACCGGCAGTTCGACATAACCGCAGTTCGTCGTCAGATTCCCTTCGACCCCCTGGACATTCTTCATGGTAGCCGCTTTCGCATGATAGATCAGCGACGGCTGAATGGAGAAACCGAGCGGAAGCTTCAGCTGATAAGTGAGACCTGCGTTGTATCGGGTCATCATACGGACGTTCGCATTGCTGTCGTTGGAATTCGTGAACGAAAATCCACCGACAACGCCGAAGCTATGCTGGGCAGCCAGCTCATGACCGGTGATCATGGCAGTCAGCCCTACAAGCACTATGGTCAAGAATCTTTTCATAAATCAGAAAATCAAAGAAGTGCATCGATCTTCTTGGCGATCGCATCTTTCGGAGACGCACCGACAAGACGATCCACCAGTTCACCATTCTTGAAGAAGAGCAAGGTCGGGATGCTGCGGATGCCATATTCGAACGGAACATCCTCGTTGTCATCCACATTGCACTTTCCGATGACAGCTTTTCCCTCGTATTCAGCCGCCAGCTCCTCCACGGTCGGAGCAAGCGCACGGCAAGGACCACACCAGGTCGCCCAGAAATCCACCATTACCGGTTTGTCTGTATTCAGAACTTCCTTGAAGTTCGCATCTGTAATTTCAAGTTCCATAATCTGTAAAATAAAAAATTATTCCAGTCGCAAATATAAAAAATTTACGGCTGGAATACAATATCAGTCAAGATGCTTTCTAGTAACTTTTGAAGATGTCCCAGACGAAAGCCCTCAAGCCCAGATCAGGTGTTTCTTCATCCTTTTCACGGCACATGGCCAGGATCTCATCGACCTTGTCATCCGGAACGAAGGTCAGGACGGCATTGTTCATTACCGGCCAGGCGTGCGAACCTTCATGAGGAAGACCCGTTTCCGTACCTCTTCCGGCAATGTCGTGCCACATCGTATATCCCTTGCAGGAAAGTTTCTCCAAAGCCTCGACCACTTCCATGTTGTAAGCCTGGTCATAGGCGATAAAAACTGCTTTCATATCTGTCTAATTTTTTATTTCAACTCCAATGCCGCCTTTTCTGCAGCTTCTTCCTTGATTCTCTTCTGTTCGCGACGGACCTTGTTCCGATGCTGCCAGGAAGAGAATGAACAATAGATGGTCGGGATGATGATCAAGGTGACCAAGGTAGAGATGGAAAGACCCCATGCGACGGTGATACCGAGCGCTCTCCACATCTCGGAGCCCTCACCGGTACCGAGTGCCATAGGCAACATACCGAGGACAGTCGTCAGAGTGGTCATCAGGATAGGACGAAGACGGGACTGAGCCGCCTCTGTAACAGCATTCACAACCGTATATCCCCTTTCCTGAAGCAGGATCGTGTAGTCGATCAGCACAATACCGTTCTTCACCACGATACCGACCAGAATCAGGACACCGATCAGACCCATGACACCCAACGGCGTATTGGTCAAGGTCAATCCGAGAACGACACCGACCAGAGCGAACGGAATGGAGAACATGATCACGAACGGACTCATGAAGGATTCGAACTGAGAAGCCATCACGATGTAGACCAGGATGATGATCATCACCAGCAGCATGAGCAGCTGTCCGAAGGTTTCCTGCTGATCCTCGAAAGAACCGCCGATTCTTGTCCAGAGTTCTGAAGGGAAGTCCGTCCGATCCAGGATCTGCTGGGTAGTTGCCACGACATCTGACAGCGCATATCCGTCTGCTACCACGCCGGATACGGTGATCAGACGCTGACGGTTCTTACGCTCGATAGTCGGCGGCACCTCACTCTCCACGACCGTACCCAGGTCCTTGATGCGGATACCCTGACCACGCTGATTGTAGATCACGATGTTCTCGATGTCCTCCAGACTGGTTCTGAACTCAGGAGCATAACGGACACGGATGTCGTACTCATCTCCGTCCTCACGGTAGAAGGACTGGGTAGAACCGTTCATGCAGGCACTCAGCTCACGTGCGGCAGTCGTACTGTTCAGTCCGTTGAGCGCCAGTTTCGTACGATCGAAATCCACCTGGAATTCAGGAGTATACTCATCACGGCTCAGGAGGACCTGTGAGCAGCCACCAGCCTCGATCATCTCTTTCTGGATGATCTTCGCATATTTATCCGTTGTCTGGAAATCGTAACCGTAGATCTCGACATCGACCGTAGAGGCACCACCTTGTCCTCCACCACCTTCCGTCACCTTACCCTTCTTGATCTGAGGATAGTCCGCAAGGATGTCACGGCACTCCTGAGCAATCTCGGAGCAGCTGCGCTCACGGTTTTCCATACTGCCGATGTTGATGTTGAAAGACATCACATGCGTACCATTGTTCTGCATGGAGGCGAAGGCGTTATCGGAATCGGCCTGACCGAGAGAGAACGAGCAGATCTTGATCTCCGGAACGGAAGCCGCGAAACGTTCATACAGTTCAAAGGCCAGATTACGGGTAATGTCCTGTGAAGTTCCGACAGGAAGTTCGATGTTGACCGTGATACGTCCTTCATCGGATTTCGGGAAGAACTCAGTCTTCACCTTCGGAGAAAGGAAGAACATGGTCACGAAGAAGATCACGACGGAAAGGCTCACGACGATGACCCTATGACCGGTACACCACTTGATCACATGCGCATAACCGCGCGAGATCAAGCCGATGAACTTATTGAAGTTACCGAAGACCAGTTTCTGGAACTTGCCGGTCTTCTGCTTGAAATTCAGGAAGTTGGCAGAGAGCATAGGGATCAAGGTCAAGGCACCGATCGTAGAGACGATCATGATGATGCTGGTGATCCAGCCCAACTGCTTGAAAAGAATACCTGCCATACCCTTGATCATCGTCAACGGCATGAACACGGCGAGCATGGTCAAGGTTGATGCGACGACGGAGATACCGACCTCCTGAGTAGCATGGACAGCGGCCTCCTTCGGTTTCGCACCTCTCTCCAGATGGCTGGAGATGTTTTCCAATACCACGATGGCATCATCCACGACCATACCGATCGCGATGGACAGGGCAGACATTGAAATGATGTTCAAGGTATTGCCCGTGGCCCAGAGATACATCAGGGACGCCAGCAGGGAAACAGGGATGGAGGTGATGATGATGAAGGTAGCTCTCCATCTTCCGAGGAAGAGGTAAACGACCAGCAGTACCAGCAGGAAAGTGATCAGAATCGTCTCCACCAAGGAGTTGATACTGTTCTTGATGGTATCGGAGGCATCGACGACCGTCGTGATCTTGACATCGGAAGGAAGGTTCTTCTTGATGGTCTCCAGTTCCTTCTTCACACCATCGATCACATTGACGGAATTCGCGTCGGACTGTTTCTGGATCACGATCTGAGCGCCCTGTTTTCCATTGACATAAGCCTCCTGGTAACGTTCCTCGGTACCATCAACGACTTTGGCGACATCACGGAGATAGATGACCTTTCCGTTCGAGTTGCCGACAACGACATCCAGCATCTCGTCCGCGCTCTTGAATTCTTTCTCCACACGGAGGGCATAAGTATCTGAACCCAGGTCAATGGTACCGCTCGGAATGTTCCTGTTCTCTCCCGCGAGAATGCTGGAGATCGTATTGACGGAAAGACCGTAAGCATGGAGCTGGTTAGGATCCACATAGACCTGGATCTCACGTTCCGGGGCTCCGGAAACGGAAACCGTACCTACACCTGATACACGGGACAATGGAGTGGATACCTTATCGTCGAGAATCTTTTCCAGAGCCGGCATACTTTGTTCTGCCGTTGCGGAAAGGATCATGATCGGCATGTCATCAGCACTGAACTTGAAGATGAGCGGGAGTGCCGCACCATCCGGAAGCGTGGAGCTGACCAGGTCAAGTTTATCACGTACATCATTGGTCGCAACGTCGATATCGACTCCCTCCTTGAATTCCAGTGCCACCATGGCAATGTTCTCCTTGGATTTTGAAGTCAGGTTCTTCAGGTCGCTGACACCGTTCAAGGCATTCTCAAGCGGCTTTGAAAGGTTCGTTTCGATATCCTCGGCACTAGCTCCCGGATAGGACGACATCACCATGATGAAGTTCGCGTCGAATTTCGGGAAACGGTCGATGGATATGTTGGCCAGTGAGAACAGACCGAAGAAGGCCAAGGCGATGAAGACCAAGGTCGTCGTCACCGGTTTGTTCACTGCTTTTCTATATATGCTCATATTATGGATTCCTTGTTATTTATTTCACTACGACTTTCACACCATCTTTCAGACGGATCTGTCCCTCGGTAACGACCTTGGCACCGGCCGGCACACCGGAAAGGATCTCATACTCGTAACCGATACGGCGGCCGAGCTCCACCTTCTGGTAGGAAACCGTGTCATCGTTGTTCAGGATATAGACGAAACGCTCACCGGAACCGGCCTGCTTGATGACAGCGATATCCGGAACCACTACACTGTGGTTCATGCCGAAAGTCACTTCAACCTTTGCATACATGCCCGGACGGAGAAGACGGTCCTTGTTATCCACGCAGACCTCGACAGTGACCGTATGGGTTGCCTGGTCCACAGTCGGATAGATACGGGTAATCTTACCGGAGAAAGTGCGGTCCGGAAAAGCAGCGGCCTTGATCTTGACGGCATCACCTTTGTCTATCCTGGTATAGTCAGCCTCGGAAACGGCCACCAGCAGCTTCACCGGAGTGATCTGCTCGACCGTGAAGATAGGAGCCTGAAGGGAGAACATATCTCCTTCATCGTAATTTCTGGCCGTGATGACTCCTGTGATCGGAGAACGGAGGACAGAGTTTTCCAGCAAGTTCTCATAAGAGGTTTTGCTGACCTTATAGCCGAGCTCCATCGCTTCCATATCTGACTTTGAAACGGCACCTGCTTCATACAAACCTTTGATACGGTTGAATTCGCTCTCATTGTTCTTCATCTGAAGTTCTGCCTGGAGCAGCTGTACCTTATCCATTTCTGCCAGCAGCTGTCCTTCTTTCACGAAATCACCGATTTCTACCTTGATGGAAGAAATTCGATTCGGGCTCTGAGGAGCGATGTTGTTCTTCGCATAAGGGAGGACGGTAGAAGTGTAATTTCCGACGTTCTCGACATCTCTGGCTTCCACCTGTACTACGGAGACAGCAGGAAGTTCATCTGCAACAGCCTGTTTCGGCGCTGTATTCTTGTTCTGACCACAACTTGCCGCAAGCACGACCATGCCGGCAATCATCATTGATCTGTAAACTGTTTTCATCTGTATATCTTTTCTATATCTTTCTAATTGATTCTATTCATTGACAAAGTCTTGACCCAGCGTCTGTTCAAGTTCGGTCTTGGCGACCATGAAATTGTAGATGGCCTGTATCTCGGAAAGCCTGGCCTGAGTCAGTGCCAGCTGAGCATCGTTGAGCTCGATGAGCGTGCTTCCACCCAACTGGTAGGAACGCTCGGCGATGGCATAGCCTTTCTCGGCTGCAGCGACGGTATTCTGGCCAGCCACATAGTTCTTCATGCTGGTCTCCATCGTATTGAGGTGCTTCCGGATGGCGATCTTCAAGTTTCTTTCCACATCCAGGCTCTGGAGCTGCACCTGCTCATAGCGGTTCTTGGCCTGACGGGTATCATTGTGCCTTTTCAGTCCGGCGAAGATCGGAATGTTCAGACTCAGTCCGACGTAAGAATACGGAGTCCAGCGATAATTGGAGAATTTGAAATCATTGGTCATGGCGTTCATGCTGAAGTTGAACACCGCTGACAAAGTCGGGATGCAGGCATACTGCTGAACCTTGATGGCATGAGCCAGCTGTTCGGTCTGGATAGCCAGCTGCTTCATCGTAGTATTGGAAGAAAGCGACAGGGAATCATGCTGGTGGATATCATAGAACATCTGGTCTGAGAAGTCTGCCAGAGAACCTGACACGTCCAGATTCATGTCCAGATCGACACCTAAGACTGCCTTCAGCTGCCACAGAGAAAGGATGACGTTGCTTTCAGCCTCATAGACGTTAGGGATGGCCGAAGCGACAGTGGTCTTGGCGCGGATGTACTCCAGCTCCGACACTTTCTCTGCCTTGTATTTCTTTTCAGTCTCCTCGAAATTCCGGACTGCGTTCTCATAGACTTCCTTATAAACGGTAAAGGCCTCCTTCGCAAAAAGAATGGAATAATAAGAGGATTTCACCTGAGCGACCGTCTCAAGACGGGATGAACGGGCCTTCTCGACAGCAAGCTCTACATCCAGCGCTGAAATCTTGAGACTTTTCCAGAGCTGGGCATTGATGATCGGCATCGCTGCGGTCACACCCCCGCTCCAAGTGTTCCAACGTCCTACTTCAAGTCCATCCCGCATAGATGAAGACGGCTTTTCCGGCTGAGGAGTTTCACTGCCTTCCGGTTTTCCACCTTGCTCCGGCGCCGTTCCACCGCCAGGACCCATGACCTTGGACATATCGATATCCATGTACATGACCTGCTTCTTGATGGTCCTCTGATAATTTCCTGAAATGTCGATCTTTGGATAAAGCGCAGAATAACTTCCCTGTTTGGCATAACCGGTACGTGTCACCTCTTTGTCAGCGATCTTGACCGCGACATTCTCGCTCAAAGCAATCTGAATCGCCTGATCAAGATTGATGATGACCGGCGTTTCGGAGGAATCTGCTTTCTCCAGAATCAATTCAGCCTCTGTTTTTGGCGCTTCCTGCACTTTTTTCTTGTCTCTGAACTGCGCTGGAGCTTCCAACGCCAATGACAAGAGACACAAAGACATAAGCGCTTCGATTGTAATCTTTCTCATCGTTTGACTTTAATACACTAACTTAAAAATTCCGGTTCGGTAAAAACAATAACTGTTCCACAAATGGTCAATTCTTCGCCGGAAATATAAATATATTGTTCTGTTTTACCTATATATTATATTCTTCCTAAAATACAAGGACAGCTTCCCACTCTCCAGCAAGAAGCCGCCCTTCATTTTCTTAAAAACTGCTACCTCAGACTCTTAGCATAATGTGTCGGTTCTGCAGCCTTCTTCTCCGGATGCACCGCCATGAACGGCTGTTTCTTCCAGAATGCCCAGATCAGGAAACCGATGCCGAGGAGAACAAACGGGAGACTGAGCCATTGACCCATGTTCAGAACCATGTTCTGCTCGAATTCCACCTGATCGTTCTTTACGAACTCGATCAGGAAGCGGGAGCCGAACACGACGATGAAGAAAATGCCGACCGTCGTCCCCCTATACATTTTCTGACGGCAGAAACGATAGAGCAAGATCAGAGAAATTCCCAGAAAAAGATAAGTCAAGCCTTCATAGAGCTGGGTCGGATGATGCGGCAGACAATGGCCATACTGACTCATTTCCTGCAGACCTTCTACGGAAAGCGGGAAGCAGAAACCCCACGGCAAGTCGGTCACATGTCCGAAAATTTCCGAATTGAAAAGGTTGCCCAGACGGATGAAGAAGGCCGCGAAGGCCGTAGCGATGGCCAGATGATCCATGATCCACATGAAGTCGAAATCGTTCTTCCGGCCGTAATGTCGGGCATACCACCACATCGCGATAATCAGAGCAATGGTTCCGCCGTGACTGGCCAGACCTCCCTTCCAAGGCATGAAGATTTCCCAGAAGCCTTTCCATGATCCTAGATAATAATCCGGCTGATAGAACAGGCAATGCCCGAGACGAGCTCCGACGATCGTACCGATCAGCAAAGTATAGAGCAAGGAATCCAGCAGTTCCTGCTTGATTCCTTCCTTCTTGAAAAACCATTTGAAAATGTACCAGCCGAGCACGAATCCCGCCACGAAAAGCACAGAATACCACCTGAGCTCAAAATTCCCGATATGGAACATAGCTCTGTCCACATTCCAGGTAACAAACAATAAATCTGACATATCCATTCATTATAAACTGAAAGACAAAGGTACAAAAAAAATGAGTGAGCGAATGAATTTGCCCACTCATCTGTTCATCAGTTCAGAAAGAATGCCTACTCTCTGATAGCTGCGATACCTGGAAGTTCCTTGCCTTCAAGATACTCGAGCATGGCACCGCCACCGGTAGATACATAGCTGACCTTCTTCGCGAAGCCCATCTGAGTGACAGCTGCAACGGAGTCACCACCTCCTACGAGAGTGAAAGCGCCGTTCTCAGTTGCTTTGGCGAGGATCTCTGCGATACGGTTCGTACCCTTTGCGAACGCAGGGATCTCGAACACGCCGACAGGACCGTTCCAGAGAATGGTCTTGGAAGCCATCAGTACCTCTTCCCATGCAGTCACTGTGCTAGGAGCGGCATCCATACCTTCCCAGTTATCCGGAATCTCAGAATTGAGGCAGATCTTGGTGTTGGCGTCATTGGAGAAATCATCAGCGATGACAACTTCTTTGGACAAGTACATCTTCACGCCTTTCTCCTCAGCTTTCTTGAGAATTTCGAGAGCGAGATCCATCTGATCATCCTCGCAGAGAGAATTTCCGATCTTGCCGCCCTGTGCTTTCACGAAAGTATAGACCATACCGCCACCGATGATCATGTTATCTACCGTATCGAACAGGTGCTCGATGATACCGATCTTGGAAGATACCTTAGCACCGCCGACGATTGCAGTCACAGGATGCTCCGGAGTATGGAGGACATGATCGATAGCCTTGATCTCTCCTTCCATCACGTAACCGAACATCTTGTCATTCGGGAAATATTTGGCGATAAGCGCTGTGGAAGCGTGTGCACGGTGTGCAGTACCGAAAGCATCGTTGATGTAGCAGTCAGCGTAAGAAGCGAGTTTGGCCACGAATTTCTTCTGGCTTTCTTTCAGCTCAGCTTTTGCTGCTTTCTTCTCCTCGTCAGTAGCGTCTTCAGCAAGTCTTGGCTTTCCAGTCTCCTCTGCGTAGAAACGAAGGTTTTCGAGAACAAGAGCCTCGCCTGGCTTCAAAGCGGCGACCTGTTCGTCAGCATTCATGCAGTCTTCTGCAAATTTCACTGTCGTTCCGAGAAGTTCGCTCACGCGACCGAGGATATGACGGAGAGAGAATTTCTCAGTCACGCCCTTCGGACGGCCGAGGTGAGACATGATGATCAGCGAACCGCCTTTCTCAAGAACCTTCTTCAAGGTAGGAATGGCTGCCCTGATGCGGGTATCGTCGGTAATTTCCATCTTCTCGTTCAAAGGAACGTTGAAATCTACTCTGACAATAGCTTTCTTGCCAGCGAAATCATAAGTATCAATATACTGTTGCATATAAAAATGTAATTAATGAATTTATCTTCAATCGTTCTGTTCACGAATTTCGGAACAAAAGGCAAAATTAGCAATTTTAGTCAAAATATATATATCTTTGCAACATTAATTCTTATAATATGACAATAGAAAGCCCTGGAGAATTCTGGAAAGACTACGAACTGCTGGATTCCGGAAACTTTGAGAAACTGGAGAGATTCGGAAAATACATCATGTCCCGCCCGGAACCTAAAGCTTTGTGGAACAAAAGCCTGCCTGAAAGCGAATGGGATCGCCTGATTCATACCAGATTCAAGACCGGAGCCGGTTTCGGAAAAGCCGGAAAGGAAGACAGCGGTACCTGGGAAAGAAGGAAGAGAATGGAGGACCAATGGTTCATCCGCTACAGCAGTCCACAGAAAGGTCTGGACCTGTCCCTCAGACTCGGCCTGACCTCCTTCAAGCATGTCGGCGTCTTCCCGGAGCAGTCCGCGAACTGGGAATTCATCTATAGAGAGACGAAGAAACTGGTCGATAAAGCTAAGGCAGAAGGACTCCCGAAGCCTAAGGTCCTCAACCTTTTCGCCTATACCGGAGCCGCATCACTGGCCGCAAAGGCTGCAGGAGCTGATGTCACCCATCTGGATTCTGTCCGTCAGGTCGTCACCTGGGCTCGCGAGAACATGGAAGCCAGCCATCTGGACAATGTCCGCTGGATTGTCGAAGATGCGTTGAAATTCGCCCGGAGAGAAGCCAAGAGAGGCAACACCTATCAGGGCATCATTCTCGATCCGCCGGCATACGGACACGGCACCAACGGCGAGAAATGGAAACTCGACGAATGCCTGAACGAAATGCTGACCTGCGTTTCCGCAATCCTGGCCCCGCAGGACAGCTTCATGGTCCTCAACCTGTACTCCAACGGCTATTCCGCCGTTCTGGGCGAAACTATCGTCAAGCAGAACTTCTGCCTCGACACCCCTTACAAGCAGATCGACTGCGGTGAGCTGGTTCTCAGAGATCGTTTCGAGAAGAATCTACCCCTCAGCGTTTTTGTCCGGCTGGTCCGGTAGACCGGCCAGACCGCTGATGCGGTCTGCCAGTCGGTCAGCCAGCTCTTCGTTACCGTAAGTACGGACCGTCCTTACGACTTCAATGTATTTCTCACGTTTGTCGTGATACTCTCCATAGGCATCCTGGGCATGGATGAAGGCAGACAGAAACTCCAGTTCATAATCTTTCAGGCGGGAATACTGTTTCGGATCTTCCGCGAACTGCAGTAACTTGTCCATATATGCTTCCGGATTGAAGTTTCTTCTTTTTCCGGAAGCTTTTTCCACGACTGTCGCCTGACAGTCCACCAGATATCCATCAGCGGCACTCCACTGAGTGGAAGCATAGCTGACAGTCTCCGCATAAACCTTGCAGAAACGCTCAGCCAGCGAATCACCAAGCCGCTTGGTCTTTTCAACTTTCTGTTCCAGTTCCGATTTCCAGGCCTCGTCCTGAATCATTTGCGAGAATTCCCGGTAAGTATCAGACAGCAGATAGTAGAAATCGATCATGGACATCACATAGGATTCATTCCAGAAGTTCAATGCAGTCATATCCAGAGGATATTGACTCTCCGGAACAGAACGTTCTCCTTTCTCCATTACCGCCAGAGCCTTGTCCATATAGGAAAGTACCTCCTCCATATCGGAGACCGCGATCTTCCCCTTGTTTTCCTTCCGCATCTGCAATTTCTTTCCTGCATTGTACAGTTCGGAAGCAGTATGGACGAAAATGCCACGCTGCGGCAATACACCACAGAAAGTATAGAGATGATGATAGTCCACGTAATAACGAGGATCCGACAAGGCATCCCAGGTATAGACGTTCATCACCTTGTCATACAGATCATCGACATCGACCAGACCTTTATTCTTGATCGGGACGAAGCGGTAGGAGAAGCCGTCATACATCAGATAATCCTTGATACCGATATTCAGGTCACCGCCTTTACTGAGCAGCGACAACGGACGGTCCCAGTTGTAATGGGACAGCAGATCCAGCATGAAGAGTTCCGGCTTGGATATGGCCTGGGCATTGGATGGAGCCTGCAGAACAATGTAATCCGGAATCTGGTCCTCGAACTTCTTGTCAAGAATGCCGTACTTGATCACGTTTTCCTTGTTCACCGGAATCTTGTACACTCTGGAATTCAGATACGGCACTTCCTCCCCTGCAGAAAGCTGCAGACGATTGTCCGGGTCGCTGAAATCCTCCAGTACCTGAGACAGTTCAGGAATATAGTCGATGGAAGCTTCCGCGTCGAAGCCTGCAGGAAGATCGGGAGCATAGAAATAGACCCAATCGTTCGTACCATAGAGATACATCTTCGGATCAATCCGGATATCCAGCGGTGCAGACTCGTTGGAAGCATACCTCATCTGGTCGATGTGCCAGTCCGTTCCAAGAAGAGAGGTATTGCAGATTCTGACATCCGTACGGATTCCCTCCACTTCCTGGGCATACCAGAGCGGGAAGGTATCATTGTCCCCATGCGTGATGAGGATACCGTTCTTTCCGACGGAGTTCAGATAGTTCGTGGCCATCTCCACCGCCGTGTAACGGTGGCTGCGGTCATGGTCATCCCAGTTCTGCCGGGCCATGAGGACAGGAACTCCGAGACAAAGGAGACTGACGGCAGAAGCCGTAGCTGTCCGAGCCTTTTCGGAGCTGAACTTACCGGAGATCCATTCATGGAGCCCGACCACTGCCAGTCCGATCCAGATGCTGAAAGCATAGAAGGAGCCGGCATAGGCATAATCCCTCTCTCTGACCTGAAGCGGGGGCTGGTTCAGATAGACGACGATCGCGATACCCGTCATGAAGAACAGCAGAAAAGTTACCCAGGAACCTCTCTTGTCTTTCGAGAACTGATAGAAGATACCGATCAGACCCAGCAAGAGCGGCAGAAGGTAATAATGATTCTTGCCCTTGTTCTCCGCCAGATAGGATGGCTGGTTCTCCTGATTGCCGAGACGGGGGTTGTCAATGAACGGAATACCGCATTCCCAGTTTCCGAACTGCACGTTCCCTGGTCTTGGACTGTGGACATCATTCTGCCTTCCGGCAAAGTTCCACATGAAATATCTCCAGTACATCCAGTTCATCTGATAGTCCACGAAGAAGCTCATGTTCTCCATGAACGTCGGCTTACGGTGACGCTGTCCGGAACGGAGCAGACCGCCATCGACCATATAATCTTCATAGAAATCGATGTAGCTGTTGCTGGCATTGCTCCACATTCTCGGGAAAAGCATCTTATCGGAAGCCTTGTATTTCACGGTAAGCGGTGACGCCGTCCTGATGTAACGATCTCCGTAAGGAGCCCAATAGGTTCCCTGCTCGAGATCATAACGAGCATCGAAGTATTGTCCGTAGATCAGAGGGGTGCTACCGTACTGTTCACGACTGAGATAACGGACAAGTGTAAAAGGATTGTCCGGCTGATATTCATTGGTCGGTGTCTTTGCGGATGAACGGATCACGACGATCGTGAAAAGAGAAAATCCGATCGTGATCATCGTGAAGCAGAGCAATACCGTATTCCAGACGACCTTCTTATGCTTCAAAGTCCAGAAAAGGCCGACGAAACAGAGCGTCAGCAGCAGGATCATGAAGAAAGCCGCCCCGGTGTTGAACGGAAGGCCCAGCATATTGACGAAGAACAGATCCACATAAGCGGCGATCTTCGGCAGATAAGGAATGATGACGAAAAGGATCAGTGCCAGGATCAGGCAGGAAATGACGAAGATCAGCACATACTGCCCTGCCGTATAGGAGCGGTCCTCACGTTTCCTGTAGAAATAGAGGAAGACCAGGGCCGGAATCGTCAGCAGGTTCAGCAGATGCACACCGATGGAAAGACCGATCAGCAGAGAGATCAGCACTATCCAACGGTTAGCGTGCGGTTCATCCGCCTGCTCGTACCACTTGGTCATTGCCCAGAACACCATAGCCGTAAACAAAGACGACATGGCATAGACTTCACCCTCCACAGCTGAGAACCAGAAAGTATCCGTGAAGCAATAGGCCAGGGAGCCGACCAGACCGGAACCGATCAGCGCGATGGCCGTACCGGCACCATAGCTGCCGTCTGCCCTCGGCTTGACCAGACGCTTAGCCAGGAAAACGATGGTCAGGTAAAGAAAGAAGATGGTGAAGGCCGAACATATGGCACTCAAGGCATTGACGGCCACTGCCGCATGTTCTGCATCCGCAAACAAGGTGAAGATGCGCGCGAACAGCTGGAAGACCGGGTTTCCTGGCGGATGTCCGACTTCCAGTTTATAGGACGATGCGATGAATTCTCCGCAATCCCAGAAAGATGCGGTCGGTTCGATGGTCATCAGATAGACGACTGCAGAGATCAGCAGGACTGCCACCGCCCCTGCTCTTCTGACCAGGTCAAATATTCTCTTGTTCATTTCTTCTCGTTTAAGTCCCTTTCTGTAAGGGAATTGTCCAAAAGTACAAATATACGAATAGAATAGTTATATTTGCAAAAATATATTCAGACAACGATGGCAGACAACGATTGGAAAAAAAGATTGGGAATCGTATTCTCGACAAACCCGGATTTCAACTACGACGAAGCGACCGTAGAAGAGGAAGCGACCCTGGAGCCTTCCCGCCAGAAACTCATCGTGAAGATCGACCGCAAAGGCCGAGCCGGGAAACAAGTCACCCTGATCCAGGGCTTCGTCGGCACTCCGGAAGATCTGGCTGCCTTAGGACGCAGCCTGAAGACCCGTTGCGGCGTCGGAGGGACGGCAAAGGACGGAGAAATCACGATCCAGGGAGACTTCAGAGACCGTGCGACCGCCCTGCTTACCGAAATGGGATACAAAGCGAAAAGAGGAAACTGAGATGCTGGAGACCGTACTTGCCCTCGTTTCTCTGATAGCTATGCTCATCATACTCAGGCCTTTCGTGGAAATTCTCCCCTCCCTGCTGGCCTGCCTGATCCGGTGGAAAGAAAGCGTCAACCTGGAAAACGTGCTGACCTATGCCAGATACCGTAACTGGACAGCCGCCATCCTCATCCTCCCTTTCTGCATCCTCGTGCACCGTCATGACCTCTACGCACCGGCTTTCCTGGAAGACATGAACGACAGTTTACAGCTGTTGACCACAATCGGCGTGATGTGCGCCTACCTGCTGCTCCGCCACCTGTTCAAACTGATCTTCCGGCCAAAGAAAATTTCCGGAAAATGTTTCACGGCAGCGGACCGTTCCTCCTATAATTTCTTCATCTTGCTTACTTTGCTTCTCCTGGCCGTCGGCAGTACGGCAAGCTTCTGCGAAGCTGCTCCCATCATGATCAAAAGGATTCTTTTCTGGACAATATGTGCAATTTACAGCATCGCCTGCCTACGGAAACTGCAGATTTTATCCTCGGGATGCCGTTTTTTGCCAGCATTTTTGTATCTTTGCGCCCTCGAAATACTCCCTACTGGAGTGCTGGTCACTTCAGCTATAATATTTTAAAGTACAATGAGCATCAAGAAGATACTTATCTCCCAAAAGCAGCCAAGCGCAGCATCGCCTTACGGAATCATCAGCAAGAAGTTCGGTGTAGATGTGGATTTCCAACCGTTCTTCAAGATGGAACCCCTCTCTTCCAGAGAGTTCAGATCCCAGAAAATCAATGTTCTGGACTATACCGCCGTTGTTTTCACAGCAAGAACCACTATTGACGCCTTCTTCCAGGTCTGCGAAGAACTGAGGATAAAGATTCCGGAGACCATGAAGTATTTCTGCACGTCAGAAGTCATCGCGAACTATCTCCAGAAACACATCGTCTACCGCAAGAGAAAAATCTTCTTCGGCGACGGCACTCCAGCCTCCATCATGGGTCTGATCAGCAACAAGCATAAAGACGAGCATTTCCTGATCGTCAACTCTTCCTTCACGAGAAAAGATATCATCACGTCTTTGTTCGAACAGAGTTCCTACAATTTCGGAACAGCGGTTTTCGTGAAGCCTGTCGCTCAGGACCTCTCTGCCATTGATCTCCACACCTATGACATGGTCGTCCTCTTCAATCATGCAGACGTAGATTCCATCTATGAGAATTTCCCGGATTTCCAGCAAGGAGACATCAAGTTCGCCTCTTACGGAAAATCGGTAGTGAAAGCCATGGAAGATGCCGGGATCTCGATCGAAGTCGCCGCTCCGACCCCACAGGCCCCTTCCGTTGCCAAGGCTTTGGAAATCTACCTTGAAAACCATCAGTAGAAATCATGGAACCCGCTCGCCATACACTCTCGAAAGAAGAAAGGTTATGTGGTAAGAACGACATTTCCTCTCTTCTGGCCAAGGGTAAGTTTGCCAGAAACGGAAATATCTCCTATTGCGTCGCGCCGAACGAGGCGGGCTTGAACAGGATCATGATTTCCGTTTCCAAGAAATTCTTCAAGCGAGCCGTGAAAAGGAATCTCCTCAAACGACGCATCCGAGAAGCCTACCGCCTGCAGAAGCACGTGATCGACGGTAAGGGCATCGACCTGCTGCTGATGTACCGGACGAAAGAGATTATGAGCTATGACGAAATCTACGCTGAAATAGGCATGATTCTGGATGCGCTGAATACGGATGCCTAACGCTGAATTTCATAAAGCCCTGAGGAAAATCCTCATCGCCCCCTTTGTCCTGCTGATAAGATTCTACCAGCATTTCATTTCCCCATGCTTTCCACCAAGCTGCCGGTTCACACCGACCTGTTCGAACTACGCATTGGAAGCCTTCAGAAAACACGGCGTCCTCAAAGGGTTCCTGCTGAGCGCATGGAGAATCCTCCGCTGCAACCCCTGGTGCAAAGGAGGTGAAGACCCCGTTCCGGAGAAAGGGCACTGGAAGCCGGAAAAGATAGAAAGACCATGAGCAAGAAAGAAAATATCAGACAACTCTTCAACAACATCGCGCCAAGCTACGACCGGCTGAATCACCTTCTCTCCATGGGCATCGACCGACTCTGGAGACGGAAAGCCGTAAAAGTCCTCAATCAGGAAAAAAAACCGATGAACTATCTGGACATCGCCTGCGGAACCGGTGACTTCACGATCGACATCGCCGAGAAAGCACTGGCCGGAAGCCGGCTCACAGGCGGAGACATTTCAGAGGGAATGATGGAGATTGCCCGAAAGAAAGTACAGCGGAAACAACCGGACCTGGAAATCACTTTCCAATACGTCGACTGCGAAGACATGCCTTTCGCAGACCGGAGTTTCGACCGCATCTCCGTCGGATTCGGAGTCAGGAATTTCGAGAATCGGGAAAAAGGTCTGCAGGAAGTCTGCAGGGTCTTGAAAGATGACGGGATCTTCGTCATCCTTGAACTCTCCATCCCGCAGAACAGACTGCTGCGCGGACTCTACCATTTCTATTTCTACAAGATGCTGCCGTGTATCGGCGGAATGATTTCAGGAAACAAAGGTGCCTACACCTATCTCCCGGACTCCGTAGGCAAGTTTCCTGCACCGCACGCCTTCAAGGCCATCCTTGAACGCTGCGGATTCAATGAGGTCACCGTCAGGAGCCTCAGCTGCGGCATCTGCCACATGTATGTCTGCAGGAAGCGGGCCTAAAGACTCTGCACGAAGAACACCGTTCCCAATACTGTCAGAAGACAGAACAGAGCGGTCGAAATGACCATCAACGGAAGACAAGGATCCAGCTGATGCCTATCCGTCTTCCAGACTTTCACCATTCCATGAATGAACAGCGGCAGTGCCAGGACATACAGGTACAGCCAGGGGCTACCGGTCTTCAGATAAGCGGAACGACTGACAGACCAGCCCAGCATAGCTGCCCATCCACCGATCACCAGCGCCAGATGATAGATCTTGGCCTTCTTCTCACCGATCCTGACCGGAATCGTGCTTCTGAGTTCCTCGTCGGAATCCATATCCCGGATATTGTTGATGTTCAGGACCGCCACATTGAACAGACCGACGGCGACAGCCGGAAGAAAGTCATACCAGCCACCGATGCTCTGCGAAGCACAGAGGAAATAAGTGCCCAGCACAGCTACCGGGCCGAAGAAAATGAAGACATAAAGGTCTCCCAAGCCCCTCCGTCCGTAATTGTCCATTCCCAGAGAATACTGGGTCGCCGCCTTTATCGCCACCGCACCTCCAAGCAGGAAGACGAAGGCGCCCAGATCCCAGAACGTACCGAAAGCAAGATAGACCGCTCCCGCTCCAGCCAAGGCGGACAGGATGATATAGACGACGATCATGATCTTGAAATCCTTCTCTTCCAAGGCACCCGTCGACAAAGAATAATGCGGGCCGACACGATCTGCCGACGTATCTGTTCCGCTCCGGTAATCCCCCAGTTCATTGGCCACATTGGACAGGATCTGCAGAAAACAGGCTGTCAGGACCAGCAGAAGCACCAGCTTCCAGTCCAGGCTGTACTCGAAATCAACATACGGGAGAGCGGCTCCCATCAGAATGGATGAAATGGAAAGCAACAAAGTTCTCGGACGAGTCGCTTTCAGATAATGGACAAATCTGGACATGATCTTTCTTTTTTAATCCAACTTCAATACAGCCATGAAGGCACTCTGAGGTACCTCGACCGTACCGATCTGGCGCATTCTCTTCTTACCCTGCTTCTGTTTCTCAAGCAGCTTACGCTTACGGGAAATATCACCACCGTAACATTTCGCGGTCACATCCTTACGGACTGCCTTGACCGTCTCACGAGCGATGATCTTCGCACCGATAGCGGCCTGAATCGCGATATCGAACTGCTGACGCGGGATGAGTTCCTTCAATTTCTCGCACATCTTGCGGCCGAAATCATAGGAATGATCCGCATGGATGAGAGTAGAGAGCGCATCGGCAGGATCACCGTTGAGCAGAATATCCAGTTTCACCAGTTTCGCCTCCTTGAAGCCGACAACATGGTAGTCGAAGGACGCATAACCCTTGGAAACAGATTTCAGTTTATCATAGAAGTCGAACACGATTTCAGAAAGCGGCATCTCGTAAGTCAGCTCTACACGATCCGCCGTGATGTAATGCTGGTTGATCAGCACACCGCGCTTGTCAAGGCACAGTTTCATGATCGGGCCGAAGAATTCGGCATTCGAGATCACCTGCGCCCGGATATATGGCTCCTCGATATGATCGATGAGGGTCGCCTCCGGAAGACCGGAAGGGTTGTGAACATCCACCACCTCTCCCTGAGTCGTGTACACCTTGTAGGACACGTTCGGTACGGTCGTGATGACATCCATGTTGAATTCACGGAACAGACGTTCCTGTACGATCTCAAGATGAAGCAGACCAAGGAAACCGCAACGGAAACCGAAGCCTAAGGCCAATGAAGATTCCGGTTCGAACACGAAGGAGGCATCATTGAGCTGGAACTTCTCGAGCGAAGCCCTCAGCTCCTCATACTGGTCCGTCTCGACCGGATACATACCGGCGAAGACCATCGGCTTCACCTCTTCGAAACCGGCGATGGCCTTGTCGCAAGGACGAGCGATATGGGTGATGGTATCACCGACCTTCACCTCCGCCGCACTCTTGATGCCGGAGATGATGTAGCCAACGCTGCCGCACGGAATTTCTTTCCGTGGTTCAAGCTTCATCTTCAGCACTCCGATCTCATCGGCCTCATATTCCTTTCCGGTATTGAAGAACTTCACCTTATCACCTTGACGGATCGTACCGTTCTTCACCTTGAAGTATGCGATGATTCCACGGAAGGAATTGAACACGGAGTCGAAGATCAAAGCCTGAAGCGGCGCCTCCGGATCACCCTTAGGAGCAGGAACCCGCTCCACGATAGCATCCAGGATCTCCTTCACGCCCTGACCGGTCTTTCCGGAAGCCAGCAGCACCTCGGAAGGGTCGCAGCCCAGCAGGTCCACCACCTGGTCCGTTACCAGATCCACCATTGCGGAATCCACATCGATCTTGTTCAGGACCGGAATGATTTCCAGGTCATGATCGATCGCCAGATAGAGGTTGGAGATAGTCTGAGCCTGGATACCCTGAGTCGCATCCACGATGAGCACAGCACCTTCGCAGGAAGCGATGGCACGGGAGACCTCATAGGAAAAGTCAACATGGCCCGGAGTATCGATCAGGTTCAAGGTATATTTCTCTCCCTTGTAGCTGTAATCCATCTGGATCGCATGGCTCTTGATCGTGATGCCCTTCTCCTTCTCCAGATCCATGTCATCCAGAACCTGATTTTCCATTTCGCGGGCATTCAAAGTATTGGTGACCTCCAGCATCCTGTCCGCCAGGGTGCTCTTTCCATGGTCAATATGCGCAATTATGCAGAAATTACGTGTATTCTTCATCTTTTCAATAGTAAACGCTGCAAAGATATTAAAAAAACCGCTGATTTCTATACCTATATATTAAGCAAAGAGATAGAAATCATGCATGAGCTGCAGATAGTCTTCCGTGTAGCTGCCCCCGTTCTGGATCACCAGCTCATTGACCTCAGCCCCCTCCACTCGACCCGGAATGAACTCCGCGATGATCCGCTTCGGCTCTTTCCGAGGAACGGTGCGTACTCTCGTCAGCCGGACCAGCCCCAGACCGCACATGCGCCCGTAACGGAGCAGATCCTTCTCCACCTCTCGCGGCAAGACCATCGCCACCCTTCCTTCCGGCGCCAGATGCCGGCTGGAAAATTCCAGAATTTCTCTGTAGGACAATGAAGCCGTGTGCCTCGCCGTGCTTTTCCGTTCCAATGGATTCTTCAACGATTCATCGAAATAAGGAGGATTCGAGACGATCAGATCATAAGTACCCTCCCGCAGTTCCTCCAGCGGCAGGCGAAGGGCCTCCAGATGTGCCCTCCAAGGAGAGGATCCGAAATTCGCGGCCGCCTCCTCCGCGGACTCTTCGTCTATATCGATGGCAAGGACCTTCCAGCCCTCATCGGCACAGGCTTCTGCCCTACGCTGAGCGAGCATGAGACCAATGGTCCCGGTACCGGTACCGATATCCAGGTAGGAACGATCTCCGGCACGGACCGTCGCCAAGGCTCCAAGCAACACTCCGTCCGTATTGACCTTCATGGCCGATCTATCATTGACCACCGCAAATTTCTTGAACTGAAAGACACTCATAGGAACAGCCCGTCTTTCATTTCCAGCTTGCGGTCACACAGATCAGCGAGGGCCGGATCATGGGTAACGATAACGAAAGTCTGCCCATGCTTTTCCCGCAGATCGAAGAAAAGCTGATGGATTTCCTGCTTGGTCCTGGAATCCAGATTTCCAGACGGTTCATCGGCCAGAACGACCGCCGGCCGGTTGACCAACGCTCTCGCGATGGCTACCCGTTGCTGCTCTCCTCCAGAAAGTTCCGATGGCTTATGGTCCAGCCGGGCGCCCAAGCCCATTTCCTCCAGCAAGGCCTTTGCTCTTTCCTGGGCTTTCTTCCGGGAAATTCCAGCAATGAAAGCCGGTATCATGACATTCTCCAACGCCGTGAATTCAGACAACAGATTATGGGACTGGAAAACAAAGCCGATCTTCCGACCACGGAAGTCGGACAAACGGTCACCGGACAGACACAGGACATCGGCTCCATCAATCTCCAGACTTCCTCTGTCCGGAGTGGACAAGGTACCCAGAATCTGGAGCAAAGTAGATTTTCCCGCACCCGAAGCTCCGACGATGGACACCACTTCTGCCGGAGCGACTGCAAGATCCACCCCTTTCAACACTTTCAGTTTCCCGAAGGATTTCTCGAGTCCCTCGGCCTTGATCATCATATTTTCCATGTATCCGTCACATTATGGCCATCAAAGGCTGTTCCTGCATCAAAGTTAAGGTTTTTTTCAAAAATCATTGAAAATATTTTGTATTTTAAAAAAATAGGCATATCTTTGCATTCCCTTACAACAAGGAACACAATCGGGGTGTGGCGCAGTTGGCTAGCGCATCTGGTTTGGGACCAGAGGGTCCTGTGTTCGAGTCACAGTACCCCGACAACATCACGAAGAACCGCTTGAAAATCAAGCGGTTCTTTTTTTATGCTCTTTTTTCTTGAAGAGAAAAAATAAAAAGCGGGCGGCTCCTGAAGAACCGCCCGCTCATTTACCTGATGTCAACTGATCGGATTAAAGGTTCGGATTGACCTTGTTCCAATCTGCGACTGCCGGAATGATGTTGAGATCGATGATCTCGTCACGCATCTTGCAAAGGTGCTCGTAAGAAGCCTCGAGAGCAGCCATCTCTGACTCTACACCCTCGATCTCAGTATAATGTACACCTGTCGCGTCGATAGTCGTAGGCATTGCCATCATGACATTGTGATATTTCTCAGTCTGCACATAGCAGCCAGCCGGCCAAGTGAACGGAGCGCCACCCATAGCGGCTGCGATCATCTTCACGGATACATAAGCCGGGCTCTGGAATGAAGAACGTCCACGGAGGTCAATGATGTGCTTGCCGCCCTGGATGACGTTGGTCTTGATTTCAGCCCATCTCTCAGCAGAAAGTTTAGTGCCGAGGAGCTCTGAGAACGGAGTTCCGTCAACGACAACCTTGGATGCGAAGACAGCCATCTGCTCGCCGTGACCGCCGTAAGTGTGGCAGTTCTCGACTTTGCACTGCTGTACGCCGAATTCCTTTGCAAGGGCGCTCTGGAGTCTAGTAGAGTCAAGAGCAGCGAGAGTAGTCACCTGAGATGGCTTCAAACCTGAGTGAAGGAGAGTTACCAGACCGGTAAGATCAGCCGGGTTGAAGATGATGACGACATGCTTTACATCCGGGCAGTATGCCTTGAGGTCTTTACCAAGCTGCTCTGCGATCTCGCAGTTGCCTTTGAGGAGATCCTCACGAGTCATACCCTGCTTACGCGGAGCTCCACCTGAAGAAATCACATATTTGGCATCTGTAAGAGCTTCCTTGATGTCAGAAGTGAAAGTGATGTTCACTCCCGGGAATGCACAGTGGAACATTTCCTCTGCAACACCCTCAAGACCTGGTCCGTACGGGTCATACAAACAGAGATTCGGTGTCAGGTTCATCATCAGAGCAGTCTGAGCCATGTTTGATCCGATCATACCGGCAGCTCCGACGATAGTCAATTTTTCATTTGTAAGAAATTCCATAATATTTTATTGATTATACTAATGTCCATGCAACTTTCATGCAGACTGCAAATGTAATGCAAAATAATTGAAAACTATGTGTTTTCCAGGATAATTTCGTAGTATGAAAAAAAAGACTATCTTTGCATCGTTAATGATTATAGACTTATTGTGGAACCTCCCAGTCCTATATTGACAGATCAAAGCGGCAGACCGGATTCTTCTGACGATCCGCTGTCGAGCTGCACCATCCTGAACATCAGCTCACTTCCCGGAAAATCCCGGGAAAAGTTTTTCGTGCGCGCCATTCCGGCACGCACCTTATCGTCGTACATATACCTTTAAATTCATGGCACTATATTTCAAGAAAAGATTAGAAAACAAAGCAGAAATTGCCGTATGGCAGATTACCGAGACCGAAGAGGAACTGAAAGCCCTCACTTCCGTTCCGAATGACGAGATGGAGGAGATCCTCCTGATCCGCAACGAATCACAGCGGAAACAGAAGCTGGCAGTCAGAGCCCTGCTCAATGAGGTCTTTGAGGAAAAGATGTATCTGAACCACCACGACAATGGAAAACCTTTCCTGGAAAATTGCGTGACCAACATCAGCATCACCCATACCGAGAAATATGTCGCCATCATCACCCACGATGAAGATGACCTCGGAATCGATATCGAATCTCTGGACCGCGATTTCTCCGCAGTAGAGCAGAAAGCACTCTCCCAGGAAGAAATCGAAGATCTGGACGAAGACAAGAAAAACGAACAGCTAGCCATCTACTGGTGTGCGAAAGAAGCGATCTTCAAGAGAATGTCCCAGAACCGCATCGACTTCGCGGAGCAGATAGAAGTCGAGAAATTCCATCCGAAAGGAGAAGGAGAACTGGAAGCGACCTTCATCCACAAAGACGAACATGAAGAAGACTTCGAACTTGAATACATGACCTTCGACCGCCACGTCCTCGTATGGCTGGTCGGCTAACATAAATGTTAACCAATTTAGAAGAAATCTAATTTAATAAACAGCGTTACGCCGTGCATGACAATAAGTTAGCACGGCGTTTATTTTATTGTTGATAACTTTATCCGGCAGTTCCGGAAGAATCTTCCGAGAATTCACATATCTTTGCAACAGGATTCAGGACCACACGAAAGACCAGCAAGGAATCCCTGGTACAATTACAGAAAAACAACATAAAGGATATGATGAAGAGCCGGCAGCCCTGCTTCCCGGCCCTATAAAACGACTCACTCAGATATGGTACAGAAAGTTATAAAACGTGACGGAAGAATCGTCGATTTCGACCAGCGCAAGATCGTTGACGCGGTCCTCAAAGCAATGAATGTCACCGACGAAGGTGAAGATATCGTCCTGGCAGCCGAGATTGCCACAGCCATCGCAAGGATAAAGCAGCTCCAGATGAGTGTGGAAGATATCCAGGACCATGTCGAAATGGAACTGATGAAAAGCCCACGTAAAGAAGTCGCCAAGAAATATATCGCCTACAGGAACCAGAGGAATCTTGCCCGTAAAGCGAAATCAAGAGAAATCTTTCAGGAGATCATTGAAGCTCAGGCCACAGACGTGACCCGTGAGAACGCGAACATGAATGCCGACACTCCAGCTGGAATGATGATGAAGTTCGCTTCAGAATCCACCAAATCCTTCGTCGATGAGTGTCTGCTCTCTGATGACGTGAAAGAAGCAGTGCAGAACGGCTACATCCATATTCACGACAAGGACTATTATCCGACCAAGAGCCTTACCTGCGTGCAGCATCCATTGGACAAGATTCTGGAAAACGGGTTCTATGCCGGACATGGTGAATCCAGACCGGCCAAAAGAATCGAGACCGCTTCCGTCCTGGCCTGCATTTCCCTGGAAACCGTCCAGAACGAGATGCACGGAGGACAAGCCATCCCGGCCTTCGACTTCTACATGGCACCGTTCGTCCGCAAGACCTTCAAAGAAGAACTGGACCAGCTCAGCAAACTGTACGGCAAGGATTTCAGTCTTCTGTACAACGCACCGATCGACGATTACATCAAGAGGGACCTTGAAGGCATCCAGGGCGAAGAAAGGGTCCTGCAGCATGCCATCAATCAGACCGTTTCCCGAGTGCATCAAGCCATGGAAGCCTTCGTCCACAACATGAACTCCATTCATTCCAGAGGTGGAAACCAGGTAGTGTTCAGCTCCATCAACTATGGTACCGATACCTCAGCGGAAGGACGCTGCGTGATCCGGGAACTCCTCAACACGACCTATGAGGGTGTCGGGAACGGCTCTACCGCCATCTTCCCGATCCAGATCTGGAAGAAGAAGAGAGGAGTGAGCTACTTGCCGGAAGACCGGAACTACGACCTTTACCGCTTCGCCTGCAAGGTGTCCGCCAGAAGGTTCTTCCCGAATTTCCTCAACCTGGACGCGACCTTCAACCAGCACGAACTGTGGAAGGCCGACGACCCGAAACGCTTCAACTACGAATGCGCGACCATGGGTTGCCGAACCCGCGTCTTCGAGAACCGTTTCGGACCGAAGACCTCGATCGGACGAGGTAACCTTTCATTCACGACCATCAACATCGTCCGGATAGCCATCGAATGCATGACTGAAACTGATCCTGATATCAGAATCCAGAAATTCTTCCTCAAGCTGGACCAGATCCTGGACATCACGGCCAAACAGCTGGTAGAGCGTTTCAATTTCCAGAAGACGGCATTGAAGAAACAGTTCCCGCTGCTCATGGATTCTCTCTGGATCGGAAGCGAGAAACTCAAGGAAAACGACTGCGTGGAAAGCGTCATCAATCAAGGTACGCTCGGCATCGGTTTCATCGGACTTGCAGAGTGCCTGATTGCCTTGACCGGACACCATCACGGTGAAGATCCTGCCGCCCAGGAACTCGGTCTGCGCATCGTCAGCTACATGCGGGACAAAGCCAACGAATATTCAGAGACCATGGGCCACAACTTCAGCGTGCTCGCTACTCCGGCAGAAGGTCTTTCCGGAAGATTCACCCGCATGGATAGAAAGAAGTTCGGCATCATCAAGGGAGTCACGGACAAGGAATACTACACTAATTCCAACCATGTTCCGGTCTATTACCACTGCACACCGAAACGTAAGGCTGAAATCGAAGGTCCATACCATGACCTGACCCGCGGCGGCCATATCTTCTATGTGGAGATCGACGGAGACGCGACCCACAACCCGGAAGCCATCATGACCATCGTCGACCTGATGGACCGCTACAACATCGGTTACGGTTCTGTCAACCACAACAGGAACAGATGTATGGATTGCGGCTACGAGAATGCAGACGCTGAAATGGAGGTCTGTCCTCACTGCGGCAGCCACAACATCGACAAGCTCCAGCGCATCACCGGCTACCTCGTCGGAACGACCAGCCGCTGGAACAAAGCGAAACTGGCTGAACTGAAAGACAGGGTCGTACACAAATAGTACCTTCAGCAAGACATGAACATCAGAATACTTGATATCTTGGAGGAGACCATGGCCGACGGCCCTGGTCTCCGTACTTCTATATACTGTGCCGGCTGCGCCCACCATTGCCCCGGTTGCCACAACCCGGAATCCTGGGATTTCAAGGGCGGCCGCGAAATGAGCGTGGAAGAATTGCTGGACATTGTGAAGGAAGATGAATTCAGCAACGTCACCTTCTCCGGAGGAGACCCGCTGTATCAGGTAGAAGCATTCACGGAACTGGCCCGGAGAATCAAAGAAGAAACCGGCAAGACCATCTGGTGCTATACCGGTTTCACTTACGAGGAAATCGTTGCAGACAAAAGATTATCCGCTATCCTCCCCTATCTTGACGTATTGGTTGAAGGCCCTTTCATACAGGCTCTGAGAGATACGCAACTGCTGTTCAGGGGCAGCTCGAACCAGAGGATCATTTACCTCAAACCACAGCAGGAAGCGCCTATTCCTGGTGCTGTGCAGCTGTTATCTGCGAAATGAAACGGTTTTTCTCCGTTGTCTCGACCATGACCTTGGAAAGTTCACAGTCCTGACACCAGCCTCCACCCAGCAGAACATATTCCAAGGAAGCCTGGAAGCGGTGTCCATGTTCACATTCCCATTCGAAAAGTTGCCCAGGAGTTCCTGGAAGTTCTTCCGGGCCAATGAACTTTCCGCCTCTGAAAGCGGCTGCCGCTCGAAGCTCCTCCAGAGAGAGATTCTGAAGCGGCTTGGATATATCATAGCCTCGATCGACCTCCACGACCTGTCCGCTCGCCTTCGCCCGAGCAAGATCCTTCTCCAAAGGTATCGGGCGGACATCATCCCAAGACTTGATCCGATCATAGGCCTCACGCGAGCCATAATAAGCCTTTACCTTCTCGGGATCATGCTTTACCCACCATTGAGTGCAGGTATCGTCCTGATAAGCATATTTCTTCATGTAAAGCTTGACAAGGAAAGCAGGCACCAGAAAGGCCAGAGAGAAATACCAAGGTAATTTCTTCTTCATCTGCTTGAAATACAGGTCCAAAGGTACATTGGCCCTGAAATGGAGATAATTCTCGAGCAACTCCGCGTCCGTGTACCACATGCCGTGGAAATTCTTCAGCGCGAACCACTGCGGCTCGAATATCTTCTCCGGCCCCGGCAGTCCGACCGTCCTGAGCAGTCTCGACTCGAATTCATAATTTGACATCCTGTAGTCCGGACCTGAACTGATGTTGTAGAAGCGATTCCAGAACTCTTCCGGGACAAAGTCTTCACAGACATTGGCCAGTACCCGTCCGGAGTCCTCGATCGTCGCCCATTCCAGGACTCCGGCCAGAGGAACATGGAAGGCAGTAGAGTTCACCACTTTCAGAATCCCAGGATAAAGAATGCCGCTCTGGCGCAAGGACACCCAATGCTTGATTCCGGAATCCGCGATCACCTTCTCGGCCAGACATTTCGAGACAGAATACATATCGAACTGGCTGGCAAAGGACGGATCTCCGGTACTTCCCCATTGAACTGGACTTCGACGATCGCCGTATTGGGAGACGGAACCGATATAGACCACTCTGATCCGTTCGGCATCCGGCTGTGCGAGTACCGCCTTGACGATATGCATGGCCGAAGTCACATTGACCTTGAGGGTTTCTTCCGGGAAAAGGTCTGCTGCTGGAGAAACCATACCTCCGACATGCAGGATGTAGTCTGCGCCGGTGACTCCCTGGAGGATGTCTTCATAATTGAGCAAATCTCCCCAAATGATATCCACAGAAGGATCCTGCAGATAAGGTGCCAGTTTCTTACGGTTCTTCTTACTGTTTCGGGCCAGAATCCTGATCCGGAACTTTCCTCTCCTATAGAGTTCCTGAAAGCCGGCCCAGCCCATGTTTCCGGTCGCACCGGTGAGAAATACTGTCTTTTTCATACAAATAATTTATCGAAGCCAGCTTTCCGGATTCTGAGGTTGAGTACCTTTCCAGATTTGGAAATGGAGCTGACTCTTGGAATTGATTTTATCTACGACACCGATGACTTGTCCCAACTTGACCCGGTCACCGGCTTTTACCGCGGTATTCTTCAGTTTACAATAAAAGGAAAAATAGCTGCCATGCTGGACAAGCACGCATTGATTGTAGCCCGGCATCACGACGATCTGCTTGACCACACCGTCGAAGACAGCGATAACCTCAGTTCCTTCGTTCACGGCAATGCTGATTCCGTTGTTGAAAGGCAGCTTGAGCTTCGGATAGACCGGATCATAGTGCTGGCCGAACTTGTCGACCACCGGACCTTCTACCGGCCATGGAAGCTTGCCTTTGTTGCTGGAGAATTTACCGGAAAGCTTGAAATCAACCACCGTCCGTTTCGACGGCGTCGTCTTACCGGAGGTTTCTTCCTTCACTTCAGGTTCTGACTCGGCCTTCTTCATCGCCTCCCGGACCAGGCGTTCGATCTCCCGGTTGAGCGCTTCCACTTCACGACGTTTCTGAGCCAGCTGACGTTTGTAGTTCTGCACATCTTTCTTCAGGATGGACACGACCTTCCGGGCTTCATCCTGATCCGCAGAGATACGGCTCAACTCTGCACGTCTTTCCGCCCGTACTTCATCAGCATCCTTCCGCAGCAGCTGAAGCTGGGAGCGCTGCTGCTGAAGTTCTTCTTTCGTTGCGGCGATCTTCTCCGATTCCGTCTTCATCTGATTCGCCATATTCTTGAAATAACCCAACCGGCAGTAGGCCTGAGACAGATTGTCACTAGCCAGAAGATACATGTACCAGACTTTGGCATCCCTATTCTTGTAAGCACTGCGGACCAACTTGTTGAAATAGAATTCCAAGGTGTCCACGCGCGCATCCAGTTTGTTGATTTCCAACTGTTTCAAACGGATCTCGTTATCGTAACGACGGATCTGGCGTTCGGAATCCGTGACCAGTGCCTTTCTTCCGGCCACCTTACGGTTCAGAAGTTCCAGCTTCCAAGAAGCATCGCTGGTGCGTGCGGACACTTTCTTGAGCTGAGCATCAAGCATCTCGATTTCCTTTTCCAGACGCTGCTTCTGCCTTTCATGCTCCGTCCGGTTCTGTCCGGAAAGTACCGGACAGACAAGCAGCAGCGCAAATGTGGCCGCAATGATGGATTTCACGAGGATCTTCTTCATTTTTTCTTCTTCATTTTCGCCTTTCTCTCGGCGATCTTTTCGTCAAGTCCCGGAATATTTCTCGCGTCTTCCATATTCCCGATACGGTTCCAATAGACAAAAGCCAGGTCGTATTCGCCCAACTTGTAAAGCACTTCCGCATAATGGTCCATGATGACCGCACTGTCTTTTCCACCATACAGCATGGCATGCTTGAACAAGGGTTTCGCTTCCTCCGGTTTTCCCTGGAGATAGAGAATCCAAGCATAAGTGTCCAGATAAGTCGCATTATCCGGTTCCTTTTCCACGGTTTTCTTGCTCATGGCCGCCGCCTTCTTCAACCGGCGGTGTCCCAGACTTAGATAATAGGCATAATTATTCAGGACATAAACGTTGTCAGGATTAAGTTTCAGGGCTCGATCATAAGCCCTGAAGGCTTCTTTCCGCATTCCAGCCATGAAATAGACATCTCCCATGGTCGACCAGGCGCTTTCCTGCCGAGCCTTGTCTGCCGGTTTCTTCGCCAGCATTTCCTTGCACAGGCGGATGATTTCCGGCCATTGTTCCAGATTGTAGCGAGCATAGATCTCCGAATCGATGAAACCTGGTTCATCCGGGAAATCCGAGGCCGCACGACCGGCTTCTGACGCCAGTTTCTCCCATTTTTTCTGATAGGCGAGGAAATCGCACCAGGTCGCCCTGGCCGAAATGCTCTCCGGATTTTCCGCCGCATGGATCCGATAAGTCTCCTCTGCCGCTTCCAGCTGACCGATCTTCAGATAGAACATACCTTTGACCGGAAGCAGGAGCGAATCAGCAGGATGCTGCTCCAGCGCCTTGTCCAGTACTTTCTCCAGTTTCGGAGCGACTGATTTCAGATAGACAGGAAGCGACTGATTGACCAAAGCCTCCAGATAAGCTTTCTTTTCTCTGGACCCGATGTTCGTTGAAGAAACGAACGCATCGATCATCTTGAAATATTCATCTTCCTTGCGGGTCAACCGGTACGCTTCTGCCTTGCCGAGCATCGCCGGAGCATAATCCGGGAAGATATCGAGCACTTCGTCGTAATAACGGTGCGCCAGACTGTCGTTGTAGACGGACATCTCATAATCCGCCAGGGTCGTGAGCACGAAAGGAGAAGAATAATGCTCGTTGTATTCCTTCAACGTACTGATCGCTTCTTCCTGACGTTCCATCATCAGCAGCAGATTGAAACGCTGCATGACGATAGCATCCGATGCTCCGAAGACATCCTCGATGGAGTCCAGAACCTCCAGAGCTTCTTCTTTCTTGTCGGAAGCCACATAGATTTCATACAAGTCATAATAAATCTGGCTTTTTTTCGGGAATTCCTTCAGCAGTTCCTGATAAAGCTTTATGGCCTCCTCGCTCCGAGAGATCATGCCATAATAAGCAGCCAGCCGGTAACGGTACCAGAAATTAGCAGGATCGAGTTCGACCGCTCGTTCCAGATAGGCTTCCGCAATATCTTTCTCTCCGAGTCCGATCTTGGAGAGTGCCATATAGTAACAGGCTGCATCGTTTTCCGGTTCTTCCTCGATGAGGACCTCCAGCAGCTCCACAGCTCCCTTGAAATCTTTCGCATTGAATTTCTCCACCGCCTCAATGATTCCGTTCCTTGCTGCGGCAGCCACTTCCATTTCCTCTTTCCCGATCGCACATTCCTGACCCGCCGCCCTCGCGGACAGACAGATTATCAGCACGTTGACCAGAAGCAAACCAAATCTTTTCATCTGAATCTTTTTTTGTTAACCTTTGCCGAAACCAGCAAAAATAATACTCAAATGTCGGAAAAAAATATTAGTTTTGAAAAATTATGCTCTGCATAATGCAACATTGATATTCCCGGACGCATCTATCTGATAGGTTTTTTTCCGGGGAAAAAGTACTAAACCGACCTCAGTGACCGAAAAAGACCTCTCCAGAACCATCAAGCAATGTCTTGATAACCAGAGGAGTGCGCAGAAGAAGCTTTATGATTTCCTGGCACCTCAGATGTTGTCCGTATGCCTGCGTTATACAGGAGAACGGATGACTGCTGAAGATGTGCTCCAAGATGGTTTCGTCACGCTCTTCACTAAACTGGACTCCTACAAGGGAGATGGTTCGTTCGAAGGTTGGGCCCGGAAGATTTTCGTGAACACCTCACTCATGCATCTGAGGAAAAAGGATGCCTTGAAGATGAGTGATGACATAAAAGAAGCGGAAACGCTGAAAGCGACTACCGTTTCACAGACCCAGAATCTGGCCTACAAAGAGCTGATGCAACTGATCACCTCCCTGCCGGATGGCTTCAGGACGGTTTTCAACCTTTACGTGATCGAAGGTTATTCGCACAAGGAAATCGGTGAGATGCTGGGTATCAGCGAGACAACCTCGCGTACGCAACTGAGTCGTGCGAGAAGCTGTCTGCAGAAAAGAATGACGGAATATGACCATGGGAAGAAAAGAAACTGACATACAGGACGAAATGTGGAGGAGCATGATGCTGGAAGGCCGCGAGGACGTGCCTTCCCACATCTGGGATTCCCTTGACGCACGACTGGCTACCTGCGCTCCTCTGAGCACCGGTAGCCACAGGTCGCACCGTCCGGTATGGAAACGCTGGGGCATCACCCTCTCCTCCATCGCGGCAGCCGCCCTTATCGGCGTGACGCTCTGGCTGGAACTTGATGACCAACCGACCGTGCTCTCGATGGAACCTGCACCTGCGCTGCTCGGACAACTCGCGAAGACTGAGCCAGTTACAACGGGACAGGATGAAGTGACGATCCTCCTTCCGGAAGAAGACGCTCTTCCATTGGCCCAGGCCATTTCCTCGAGCGTTCCGGTAAAAGCCGCGAACCCATTGACCTCAACGGTAACTTCCACTGAGGAAGAAGTCCTTGAACCTGTGGAAGAAGTGCCCCTCCACGAAACCACACCGGTTCAGGTACAGGAAGCGACGGAGGAAGATTCCCGGAAAACAAATACGGAACAGCAAGAAAGCCAGGCAGCGGACACGCAGGAAGAACTGGACCATCTCCATCTCGAATCAGACTGGGAAGAAAAGGCCCCGGTGAAGAAAGCCCGGAAATTTTCATTGGATCTCTCCGGAAATGCTGTCGGCAACCTCTCCTCCGGCAAAAAGAATTCCTTCCGCCATCATTCCATAGCCAACATCATGACGACCAGCGTGGAAGAACGTGGAAATATCGTGAATGATCTTCCGCTGACTTTCGGAATCGGCGTCAGATACAACTTCACCAAGAGATGGGCCATGTCCGTAGGTCTCAACTACACTCTGCTCAGCAGAAGAGCTGATGCCGTGTTCAACGATGCTGACGGTTTCATAAAACCGGAGAAAGAAGCCTACGATACCCGGATCCGGAACACCCAGCATTATATCGGTATTCCCGTAAATGTCTATTACAGTATCCTCCAGAGTGACCGGATCGATTTCTATGCGACAGTAGGCGGTACGGTCGAGAAGAATGTCTGCAACCAGTTCCGGCTGATCGACCTGAAGAACAAGATCTACCGCAAACCGGTGAAAGGCGTCCAATGGTCGGCCAGCATCGGTCTTGGCGTCGAATTCGGCATCACCAGATGGCTCGGCATCTACATTGACCCGAGTCTCCGTTATTATTTCGATTGTGGACAGCCGAAGAGCATCAGGACCTCACAGCCACTCTCCATCGGAGCGGAAATCGGCCTGAGAGCCCGTTTCTAGAGTTTTCCCTTTCCTTCGATGATATTTCTGGCCAAGGTATTGGCGCAGACGAAATCCTTCAGTTCCTGACATTCCGTGTCCAGGAGCGAATGCTTGTCGCCTTTCCAGAGCATCCGTCCGCGATAGATGAAGCTGATCTGATCTCCGATCTCGAGGATCGAGTTCATATCGTGCGTATTCACGACCGTTGTGATGTTGAATTCCTTCGTGATGTCACTGATCAGACGGTCGATGACAATGGAGGTATAAGGATCAAGACCTGAGTTCGGTTCATCGCAGAAGAGATATTTCGGATTCAAGGCAATGGCTCTGGCAATTCCGACCCTTTTCTGCATGCCGCCGCTCAGTTCATTCGGATATTTATCGTCCGAACCGGTCACATTGACCTTTTCAAGGCAGTAATGCGCCCGCTCGATACGTTCTTTCTCGGACCAGTCCGTGAAGAATTCCATAGGGAACATCACGTTCTCCAGCACCGTCGCGAAATCAAAGAGGGCACTTCCTTGGAAAAGAATGCCGATTTCCTTGCGGAGCGCTTTCTTCTGCTTGTAGTTCATTTCAGAAAGACGGTGTCCGGAATAATAGATCTCGCCGCTGTCCGGAGTCAGCAAGCCGATGAGGTTCTTCAACAGAACCGTCTTGCCGGAACCGCTGGCGCCGATGATCATGTTGCAGCAGCCGGCCTTATATTCGACACAGATATCTTTCAGGACATCCACGCCGTCGAATCCTTTGTTCAGATGGTCTACTTTGATCATATCAATACAACATTAATTGGGTAACGATAAGGTCGGACAGCAGGATGAGGATGCTGGTGGACACGATGGATTTCGTACTGGACTTGCCGACGCCCAAAGATCCTCCCTTCGCATAATAACCGTTGAAGGAAGCTATGGACGAGATCAGGAAACAGAACAACGACATCTTGAAACAGCTGTAGAAGACATAGAAGCCGTTGTAGCAATACTTCAATCCAGTGATGTAGGAGTCGGTCGAGATGATGCCGGTGGTATCCACGACAATCCAGCCACCGATCAATCCCAGTCCGAAGCTCAGAAGCATCAGCAGAGGACTCCAGATCGTAGCTGCCAGAATCTTAGGCTGAACCAGGAAGGCCGCCGAATTCACCCCCATCATATCCATGGCATCTATCTGTTCCGAAATACGCATGCTTCCAAGTTCAGAAGCAATGTTGGACCCCATCTTTCCAGCCAGAATCAAGGCAACCATCGTAGAACAGAATTCCAGAATGAGACTTTCCCGGACCATATAACCGATATACATCTTGTCGATGAACGGATTCTGCAGATTCGATGCAGTCTGGATAACCAGCACACCTCCGATGAAAAGAGAGATGACTCCGACGATGATGATGGAAGAAAGGATAAGCTTCTCGGTCTCCGCCAGGAACTGTTTCCAGTACAGGCTCCATTTCTCCGGCATCCTGAAAACCTGTTTCAGGAAGAGCATGTATGATCCGATAGAAGCGAAAAATTTCTTCAGCATATTGGAATATTTGTAAAAATGTACCTGCAAAGGTATTACAATTTTCTCTTTTTTAAAGCTGATTCCATTTTTATCCTCAATATTTGGTCCGGACAAAATACAGAAATATGTTGGTAAATATCATCTCAGCTAAATGTGAAGGGATTACGGCCCTGGAAGTAGATGTGGAAGTCGACATGGTCAACGGCATCGGCATCCACCTTGTCGGATTGGCCGACATCGCGGTGAAAGAAAGTCTGCTGCGGACCATGACAGCACTGCAGTCCATGGGCTACCGGATACCCGGAAGGAAGATCGTCATCAACCTGGCCCCGGCGGACCTGCACAAGAGCGGCAGCGGTTATGACGTCGCCATTGCCCTGGGCATCCTGGCGGTCTCCGGCCAGGTGGAACTGCCCCTGTTAGGGAAATACATGATCATGGGAGAACTGGGACTGGACGGCACCGTGAGGGAAATCCGAGGAGCCTTGCCGATCGCGGACCTGGCGATACAGCTGAAGCTGGCCGGCTGCATTCTGCCGGAAAGATCGGCGATGGAAGCCTACGAATTCGATGCGCTGCCCATCTTCGGGGTGCGGACCTTGGAAGATATAATACGGATCCTTTCCGGAAAAGATGACTGCGGCGAGCTCATCGTCAACGGGCCGGGCAACCGACAGAAGGTCGCCGAAGAAGAGACGGAAACGGACCGGAGCATCATGGATTTCGAAGACATCTGCGGACAGTACCAGGCGAAGAGAGGGGTGGAGATCGCCTGTGCCGGCGGACACAATGTCCTGCTCATCGGACCTCCGGGCATCGGAAAAAGTTCCATCGCCAATGCCATGGTGAAGATCCTGCCTCCGATGACCCGGGAGGAGTCCATCCAGACCAGCAAGATCTGGTCCGTGGCCGGTAAGGACTGGAAGCACAAAGGACTGATGAAGACCCGTCCCTTCCGAGCACCTCACTATACTTCTTCCCCGGCTTCCATCATCGGAGGCGGAGGAGACAACATCGTCCCTGGAGAGATTTCATTGGCCCATAACGGCATCTTCTTCGCGGACGAGTTCTGCGAAGCGCCGAAAAAGATGCTCGAGATCCTGCGGGGACCGATGGAAGACCGCAAGGTGACCATTTCAAGGCTCAGGAGCCGCATCGAATACCCGAGCAACTTCATGCTGGTCGCCGCGACGAATCCCTGCCCCTGCGGCTATTATGGGGAAGGAGACCGCTGCACCTGTTCTCCAGGAAAACGGGATGCCTATCTGGCCAAGCTCTCCGGCCCGCTGATGGACCGGATCGACCTGCAGATATGGATGCACAGTCTTCCTCCCGGCAGCCTCATTGCCGGACAGAAAGCAGAATCAAGCGCCGTCATCGCCCGCCGCGTCAAAGCCGCACGGGAAATCCAGCAGAAGCGCTTCGCCGGAGAAGGAATCACGACCAACAGCGAGATGAATCTGAAGCAGATCCGGAAATTCTGTCTGCTGAACGAGTCCTGCAGGACCTATCTGGAAAAGATGATGGAGAATGTCGGCTTCTCTGCCCGGGCCTGCACGAGACTCATCAAGCTGGCCCGGACCATCGCTGATCTGGACCAGAGTACGGACATTCAGCGCAAGCACCTCACGGAAGCTATCAGTTACAGATTTTTGGACAAGCACCTGACCGACCTTTGACAATATTTGCTATCTTTGCCGGACATCAAAGACAAGAACATGGAACAGAGCGTCAGCATAAAGAACCTCGCGGACATCGACCGCGCAGCCGAAGAATTTCTGGAGAAGATCGGAGATCACAGACTTATCGCCTTCTTTGCCCCTATGGGAGCCGGCAAGACCACTTTCACCACTGCCCTGTGCAAGAGATTAGGCGTGGAAGACGCGATCTGCTCACCGACCTTCACCATCGTCAATGAATACATGACCAAGGATGACGAGCCGCTCTACCATTTCGACTTCTACCGAATCTCCAAACCGCAGGAAGCCATCGAGATCGGTCTCTACGACTATCTGGACAGCGGCAACCTCTGCATCATGGAATGGCCGGAAAACATCGAGGAACTTCTTCCGGAAGAAACGCTGAGAGTCCATATCCAGGTCAATGATGACCTCTCCAGAACCATTTCCTGGGAAGACTGAGGCCTGACTCCGGCATTTCCCTGATATTCCCCATCCCTGATCATTTCCCGACACCGACTTCATAGAGATAGCCGTTGACAGGCAGAGTCATCAATTCCCCGTCACACCAGATGGCGGGATGTCTGTCTATTCTTGAGCACAAGGCCACATAGACTTTCCCTTGCCAGAGACAGACCGGACGGGAGCCCATCACGGACCAGAAACTTGGCATCTTCCTCAACAGGCCGGCATCCAGCACACAGTCCGGGCTTCCGGCTGTAACGGAAGGAAGATAAGCAAGAAAACGTTTTCCATAGACAGACAAAGCCAGCAGATCGGAGAAACCGCTTCTGGAGGAAAGGAGTCCATTGTCTTTCCACAGACAATGGAAGGACCGGCCGATGACCGAATGGACATAAATTTCCCCGTTCGCCTGCGGATACAGACGGCAGTCCGTAACCCACTCCTGCCGCATTGCGCTGGAATCCAGCCACAGCCTGTCCTTCCCTTTCAACAGCACCGGTATCGTCGGATCCTCTTCCATCTGGACAGCCATCACCGTTTCACGACCGACAACGGCTGCATCATAGATCCGCTTCACTCCTGCCACGACTTCCACCGCGACCGCTTCCCCCTCTGCATAGCGGGAAACGGATATCCTTTCTGTAGTCCGCCCTTCTTCCGTCATCGGTTTCCAGTAACAGAAAGCATAGTTTCCGACATTCCCTTCCAGATGAGGCCAGGCGGTCGATCTGCCGTCGCCGATGATCAGTTCTCCATTCTTCCGGTACGAAAAGCCCTTCCCGGAACGAGAATTCCCCAAGGTATAGACTCCGGTACTGTCCACCTTGAAGCCGACCAGATATTCCCTACCTGGATAACGGAACAACTCCTTTCCATTGGCCTTGATCACCGTTTCTGAACCGGATGAACAATCCGTATACAAGACACCTCCTATCAGACGATAGCTGTCAGGATGAATGCTGACTTCATGCTCCGCACCGGCAGCAATCCGCATGACAATCCTCCCGGACTGCCAGACGAACAGCGAACACGGACGTTCCCCGACACCATCCGGATCATCCCTCCAGTCATAATCTTCCGGGTACTGGACACCGACAGCATAAAGGCTTCCCATCTCCGGGACTGTCGAGATCCAGACCTCATCGCTGTCCGAGGCATCCTCCAGTTCGACCAGCGAACAAGCCTGCCATCCCAGCAAGGCCAGCAAAGGCAGCATTGTTTTAAAAATTGACGAAGCCATCACGATTCTATTTTTTCCGAAAGTTAAGCAGCCTGCTTGTCCAGGACATAAAAAAAGAGCAAAACCTCGACGGGTTCCGCTCTCGTTTTTACTTTTCTTGATTCCAGGACTTTCCGGTCATTTCCGATAAAGCGCAAAAAAGGCTGATCCGCTGCCCGACATGGACGCATAGACCGCTCCGCTTTCATACAGGGATGCTTTCATCTTCTCCAAGCCTGGATATTTCACGAAGACAGTCTTCTCGAAATCATTGGACAGCAACTCTTTCCATTCCTCGACAGGACGGGACAAGACTTCTCTCAACCTCCTCTCCGGAACAGTCGGCACGATACCACGATAGGCATCAGCCGTCGAGACTGCCACTCCTTCCGGAACGATGACACGGAGTTCATAAGCATCCAGATCCAGCGAGAAATCCGTCAGGACCTCTCCTCTTCCCTCTCCGATCATCGGTCGGTTGTAGATGAAGAAGGCACAGTCACTGCCCAGGCGGGCGGCATAGGCCGCCAGACTTGCATCGTCCAACCCAAGCGCGAACATCTCATTCATCATACGGAGCGCGAAAGCGGCATCTGCCGATCCGCCACCCAGTCCGGCACCTACCGGAGAACGTTTCTCCAGAAAGATCTTCACTGGAGGCAGGTCATGTTCTTCCGCCAGAAGACGATAAGCCCGTGCTGTCAGATCTTTCAACGGATCCCAGTCCACCCCCTCTTTGCGGGCAATGGTGATCATGAGTCGTCCATCCTCGGATAGGCCTTGCACCAGCATCGGAACTTCCGTCGTCAGCTTCCGCTCCTCCGACTGTCCATACCGGGCGAACAACTGAGCGGAAGTATGGCTCCAGTCGTCACCGGAAATGATTTCCAGACGGTCGGACAAACCGTCATATGGTATGAAAAGTGTTTCCAGATCATGGAAACCATCCTCACGCTTACGCAGGACATTCAATCCGAGATTGATCTTGACATTCGGTTCTGCAATCATCTTTATGCTCTATTTCTTATGGATGAAGCAATGGACCGCCTTCTCCAGGGCCTCCGACATCGACGTCCTCAGGTTTTCATCCACGATCAGGTCCAATACCGGATGGATGTAGGAAATCATCTGGAGCATCTTCGCGTTTTCCAGACTGATACCTCTCGAGCGCATATAGAACTGCTCTTCCTCATTCAGACGTCCGACAGTCGCTCCATGGTTGCACTTCACGTCATCCGCATAGATTTCAAGCTGCGGCTTCGTATTCACGCGAGCATCATAGGACAGCAGCAGACTGTGATTCTCCTGCAAGGCCACCGTACGCTGGGCATTCGGCTCCACGATGATCTTTCCATAGAAGCTGACCCGGGACGCATCATCGGCGATTCCTTTGAACAGCTGACGCGAAGTACAGTCCGGCACGCTGTGATGGAGTTCCACGGCAATGTCCACCTTATCGTTCCCGGTGCAAAGATAGGCTCCGGAAAGACTGAGGTCCGCTCCCGGCCCCTGAAGGTCCACTTTCAGCGGCAAATCCGCCCCGACGCCCGGACCGATCAGGAAGACCAGATTCGCACGAGCCTCCTTCTCCAGGACAATGGTATCGAAAGGAACTTCATCCTTTCCGATCACGAACACCTGGTCCAGCTGCTCACCTGCGGCAATCTTCAACACTTTGTCACTCATAGTCCTTCCTCCTAGAATGCATCATAACCCTGTTCCTCGATGATGTTGACCAGCTCGGCACCGGCAGTCTTGACGATCCTGCCGTCCTTGAGCACATGCACTACATCCGGAACGATATATTCAAGCAGACGCTGGTAATGCGTGATGATGATGGAAGCTTTTTCCGGTGTACGCAAGGCATTCACTCCCTCTGATACGATACGGAGCGCATCGACATCCAGACCGCTGTCCGTCTCATCCAGGATGGAAAGGGTCGGATCGAGCATCGCCATCTGGAAAATCTCGTTTCTCTTCTTCTCACCGCCGGAGAAGCCGACATTCACCTCTCTTTTCGCAAATTCCGGTTTCATCTTCACAAAGGCCATCTTTTCCTTCATGAGCTTCAGAAATTCTCCGGCCTTCATCGGCTCAAGTCCTTCTGCCTCACGACGGGAATTGATCGCCGTCTTCATGAAATTAGTGATCGTGACACCCGGAATCTCCACCGGATACTGGAAAGACATGAAGATACCTGCCCAGGCACGTTCTTCCGGAGAGAGAGCGAGCAGATCCTTGCCCATGAACTCGATCTTTCCATCCGTCACCTCATATTTGTCCTTACCGGTCAGCACAGAAGAAAGCGTACTCTTTCCGGCACCGTTCGGTCCCATCACGGCATGGATCTCTCCCTTGCGGATGGTCAGGTCGATACCTTTCAGGATCTCCTTATCTTCCACTCTGGCCCGAAGACCTTCTATTTTCAATAATATATCAGACATAGCTGTAAATTTTATGCTTTTTTATTATAAAGTTTATACCAATTGTACAGGGATGCGATCCCGTTGATCAGGTACAAGCCGCTCACGATCGGCATGAAGACATGACCGACGGAAATGTGCAGCGCCATCTGCGTGATGTTCACCAGCAGCCAGGCAATCCAGCAATCCCATTTCTTGAGTGCCGCCAGGAACTGTGCCACCAGTATGAGCACCGTCACGCAGGAATCCAGATAAGGCTTCGGATCCGTCGGTAACTTGTGGTTGATGGCCCATCCCCAGATGAAAGCGATGATGAAGACAGAGGCGATCGTCATGAAGCGTTGCGGCCAGGTCAGCATCGTCACCTTCAAGGCAGTCTTGTCTGCCGCGCTCTCTTCATCCTTTTTCGGATGAGTCCAGCGATAATGCCCCATGATATTGATGGCCAATGATATCGGCTGCAGCAGGATGCTGGCGTAAAGGTTCTTGTTCCAGAACATCAGGAACAGCAGAATCGTATATACGTAACCCACCCAGAAATTATATTTGCTGTTGCGTCCTGCCAGAAAGACGCAGGTCAGTCCGACAATGGAAGTGATCGCATCGATCAGCAGAACCGGTGTATCTCCTCCTATCGTGAAAATCTCATAATTGATCCAATCCATCATACTATCCTACCGAACCTTCAAGTGACACTTGCAGCAGTTTCTGCGCCTCGACTGCAAACTCCATCGGAAGTTTGGACAAGACTTCACGGGCATAGCCGTTCACGATGAGTCCGACTGCTTCTTCCGGACCGATTCCACGCTGGTTGCAATAGAACAGCTGATCTTCACTGATCTTGGAAGTAGTTGCCTCATGCTCCACGATTGCCGTCGGATTCGAGTTCTGGATATCCGGGAATGTATGAGCACCGCATTCGTCTCCGATCAGCAAGCTGTCACATTGCGAATAATTACGTGCATTCTCCGCACCAGGCAGCATCTTCACCAGACCACGGTAGCTGTTCTCGCTGCGGCCGGCAGAAATACCTTTGCTGATGATCCGGCTTCGGGTGTTCTTGCCGATATGGATCATCTTCGTACCGGTATCCGCCTGCTGGTAATTGTTCGTCACCGCAACGGAATAGAACTCCGAAGAGGAGTTGTCCCCCTTCAGGATCGTGCTCGGATATTTCCAGGTGATCGCGGAACCAGTCTCTACCTGTGTCCAGGACAGATGGCTGTTCTCCCCTTTGCAGATTCCTCGTTTCGTCACGAAATTGAAGATTCCACCACGTCCCTTGGAGTCTCCCGGGTACCAGTTCTGGACCGTAGAATATTTCACTTCCGCATTCTTCTCCACCACGATCTCCACCACGGCGGCATGGAGCTGGTTCTCGTCCCTCATCGGAGCCGTACAGCCTTCCATATAGCTGACATAGGCACCTTCATCAGCGACGATGAGCGTGCGCTCGAACTGGCCGGTTCCACTGGCGTTGATACGGAAATAGCTGGAGAGTTCCATCGGACATCTCACCCCTTTCGGAATATAGCAGAATGAACCGTCGCTGAAGACGGCCGAGTTCAAAGCCGCATAGAAATTGTCACCGATCGGAACGACGGTAGCCAGATATTTCCTGACCAGTTCCGGATATTCCTTTACCGCTTCCGAGAAAGAACAGAAAATGATTCCTTTCTCTGCCAAGGTCTTCTTGAAAGTCGTGCTGACCGATACGGAATCGAACACCGCATCTACAGCGATACCGGCAAGAGCTGCACGCTCGTTGATCGGAATGCCCAGTTTCTCGAAAGTCTTTTCCAGTTCCGGATCGATCTCTGTCGGACGGTCTGCATCCTTCTTGGGAGCAGCATAGTAGATGATATCCTGAAAATCGATTTCCGGGATGCGAAGATGCCCCCAGGTCGGCAGCTTCATCTGTTTCCAACGCTCGAAAGCTTTCAGACGGAAGTCCAGCAACCAGTCCGGTTCCTCCTTTATCCTGGAAATCATCCGGATGATGTCTTCATTCAGACCTTTCGGAATGAATTCCTGCTCCACATCGGTCACGAATCCCTCCTCATACTCCTTCTCCGTGATTTCATCCAATAATCTTGCTTCTTCTATCATAGTATTTTTTAATTCAGTTAAATCAAGGCACAGACAGCCTTAACTTGCAAATATACAAATTATTTAATTACACCTCCTTCAGTGGAGATGCATATATCTCCTGTATTTTTATTATCTTTGAATAATGACTCAGAATTGAAATTACAAACAACTATGTTCACAGCTAATATCTACATCGACAGACGTCAGACTCTGCTTCAGAAAATGGCAGAAAGGACGAAAGAAGGCAACCGCGGACTGGTAGTTTTCCTCGGTAACGACGAAGCGCCTCAGAACTACAGGGACAACAACTACAAATTCAGACAGGAAAGCAACTATCTGTATTTCTGGGGACTGGACGAGCCTGGACTGGCTGCGATCATGGACCTGGACAGCGGGAAAGAATGCATATACGGTGATGACGTCGATATCGAGGACATCATCTGGATGGGACCTCAGATCAGCATCGCCGAGAAAGCCGCAAGCGTCGGCTGCAAGCAGTCGGCACCATTCGCCATGTTCGCGCACGTGATCAAGAACGCGATGAGCCAGCATCGTCCGGTACATTTCCTTCCGGCAGCCCGGTACTACAACACCCTCACCATGTCGCAGATCACAGGCATACCTGCAGAAGCTATCAGACGTGTCGCTCCGATGGATCAGGCTGGCGGAATGCACGCCAGCGAAGAGCTGGTCCGCAGCATCATCTCCATGAGACTGGTGAAAGAAGAATGCGAAATCGCCGAAATCGATCAAGCTTGCGAATACGGCTACATCATGCACACGACTGCCCGCAAAAACTGCAAGCCAGGAATTATCGAGCAGCAGATCGTAGGACGTATGGAAGGAACGGCGCTGGAAAACGGCTGGGGCGTCTCCTTTGCAACCATCTGTTCACAGAACGGTGAAACCCTACATAATCCTTACCATCATCAGGTCATCACTCCAGGAAGAATCCTGCTGATCGATGCCGGTGTGGAAAGCAACAGCCACTATTGTTCCGACAACACCAGAGCCTATCCTTGCAGCGGGAAATTCACCCCGATGCAGAAAGACATCTATGATCTGGTAGAAGGGGCCAATGCCAATGCCTTCGCGCTGACAGCACCGGGAAAGACCTATTGGGAAGTCCATTATGCTACGGCCAGATACCTGCTTCAGGGACTGAAAGACCTGGGACTGGTCAATGGAGATGTGGATGAGATGACAGCAGCCGGCGTTTCCGGCCTGTTCATGCCGCACGGACTGGGCCACAACATGGGTCTTGATGTCCATGATATGGAAGACTTCGGAGAAGATTTCGTCGGCTATTCCGATGAGCAGAAGAGAAGTCCGCTCCTCGGTCTGGGCAATCTCAGGATGGCCCGCAAGCTGGTTCCCGGCAATGTCGTGACCGATGAGCCGGGTCTGTATTTCATCCCGGCTCTAATCGAGAAATGGAAACGGGAAGGCACCGGCCGCGACTGGGTCAACTACAGCCGCCTGGAGGCCTACTACGACTTCGGAGGCATCCGTCTTGAAGATGACGTGCTCGTCACGGCTGACGGAGCCCGGAGACTCGGTCCGAAGCGTATCCCGATCAAATCTGAAGAAATCGAAGCCTTGATGGCTGAAGAATAGTACCGGACACCATGGAAACAGCCATTGCTATCATAGCCTTGCTCTGCGGTGTCGTCGGAATCATCGGAAGCATCCTGCCTGGGCTGCCGGGACCGCCGGTATCCTGGGTCGGCATGCTCCTGCTGTACTTCTGGGGAGGGACCAACGGAGACGGAGACACGATGTCATTGACCTTACTGCTGATCTGGCTCATCGTCACGATCATCATCACCATCCTGGACTACTGGGTACCGCTGAAATTCACGCAGCTGACCGGAGGCAGCAAATACGCCGGTAGAGGCGCCTTGATCGGCATGCTGGCCGGCATCATCCTTACACCGATCGGTATGCTGCTCGGCTCTTTCCTGGGCGCCCTGATCGCAGAAATGCTCTACGCGAAGAAGCCCTTGGCAGATTCTCTGACGGCAGCCTTGGGTTCATTTCTCGGTTTTCTGGCAGGTACCGGCATGAAACTGATCATCGCAGTCTGGATGCTCTGCTACATCATCGTCTACATGTGCTGAGTTCCGCACTGGATGAAAAGAAAAAACAGGATATCCCTCTCAGGATGTCCTGTTTTATTTTTCTATAGCAATGTACCGCTACCGAGGCAGAAAGCCCTTCTCGAGCAGTTTCTCGGCGATCTGGATCGCATTCGTCGCCGCACCCTTGCGAAGATTGTCTGCGACACACCAGAGGTTGATACCGTATTTCACGGACGGGTCACGACGGATCCTTCCGACAAAAACCTCATCTTTACCCCATGCGAAGAGCGGCATCGGATAGATATTGTTCGCCGGATCATCCTGAATGATCACACCCGGCATCGCGGCGATCAGCTCACGTACCTGCTCCATCGTGAAATCCTTCTCGAATTCCAGATTGACGGACTCTGAATGTCCCCCCTGCACCGGCACGCGTACGGTCGTCGGAGAAACGGCGATGGAATCATCATTGAAGATCTTGCGGGTCTCATTGACCATCTTCATTTCCTCCTTCGTATAACCGGTCTCCAGAAAAGAGTCGATATGGGGCAGAATGTTCTGGTCGATCGGATAAGGATAGACCGCATCATACTCTCCCCATTCTGCTCCAGCACGTTCTTCATTCATCTGCTTGATAGCTTTGTAGCCGGTTCCGGTCACGGACTGGTAAGTAGATACAACGATTCTCTTGATCTTGAATTCTCTATGCAGAAGAAACAGAGGAAGCAGCATCTGTATGGTAGAGCAGTTAGGATTGGCAATGATCATATCCTCTTTCTCGAGCAGATCACCATTGATCTCAGGAATGACGAGCTTCTTTGTCGGATCCATCCTCCAATAAGAAGAATTGTCCACGACTCGGGTTCCTACGGCAGCGAATTCAGGTGCAAGCTCACGCGAAGTCTCTCCACCAGCGGAGAACAGAGCCAGATCAGGACGTGCCGCGATGGCATCTTCCGCGCACATGACTGTCCACTCCTTACCCTGGAAATTGATTTTACGACCTATTGACCTTGATGATGCGACCGGGAAGAGCTCCGTTACCGGAAAATTCCGTTCAGCCAGCACTTCAAGCATCCTTGTACCCACCAGACCGGTGGCGCCTACCAATGCTACTTTCATGTTTCTTGTTTTTTGAATTGCAAATTTACAAAGCCAAGCCCAAATCTGCAATCTGTTCCTTTATTTTTCTCAGAGACTCGCGAGACAGGAAATAAATGAAAATGCACCTGCGCAGCATTGCGCAGGTGCAGGATTTCTGTAGTGGTCCCAGCAGGGCTTGAACCTGCGACCCCCTGATTATGAGTCAGGTGCTACTAACCAACTGAGCTATAGGACCGATATAATTGCAAACGTCCGGTCCGGAGACCGGACGTCAAGCAAATATACTAAAGTTAGCAGATTTTGATTTCTACTTCAACTCCGCTAGGAAGCTCAAGCTTCATCAGAGCATCTACAGTCTTCTGAGTTGAATCGTAGATGTCGAGAAGACGAGCGAAAGAGCTGAGTTCGAACTGCTCACGAGCTTTCTTATTGACGAAAGTCGAGCGGTTCACAGTGAAGATCTTCTTGTTGGTCGGAAGCGGAATAGGACCATTCACGCGAGCACCTGTAGAAGACACTGTCTCAACGATCTTCTTAGCTGACTTGTCAACCAGCATATGATCGAATGATTTGAGTTTGATTCTGATTTTTTGGCTCATATCAATTTTTCAGTAATTTCGATTAAACAATATTATTCGTCCTCGTCAACGTTGCTGTAACCGCTCTTCTCGATCACCTCTTTAGCAAGGTTTGCTGGAACCTCAGCGTAGTGGTCGAAGGTCATTGTGCTGGTAGCACGACCGGAAGAAATGGTTCTCAGGATAGTTACATAACCGAACTGCTCTGCGAGCGGAACGTATGCTTTGACGATTCTGGCTCCGACTGTCGAGTCCATAGCGTTGATCTGTCCTCTACGACGGTTAAGGTCACCGACGATATCACCCATGTAATCCTCCGGAGTAACAACCTCGAGGCTCATGATAGGCTCAAGAAGAACAGGTCTTGCCTTAGGGCAAGCGTGACGGAATGCCTGACGAGCGCAGATCTCGAATGAAAGCTGGTCGGAGTCCACCGGGTGGAATGAACCATCTTTCAGGACAACCTTCAATGAAGGAACCTCATAACCTGCGAGGACACCATTAGCCATTGCTGACTTGAATCCTTTCTCGACAGATGGAATGAACTCTTTAGGAATGTTACCACCCTTCACCTCGTCAACGAACTGAAGACCAGTCTGTCCCTCATCTGCAGGTCCGATAGAAACGATGATGTCTGCGAATTTACCACGACCACCAGTCTGTTTCTTGAATACCTCACGATGATCTACAGTCTGAGTGATAGCCTCTTTGTAGTTCACCTGCGGTGCACCCTGGTTGATGTCGACACCGAATTCACGACGGAGACGGTCAACGATGATATCGAGGTGAAGCTCACCCATACCACTGATGACAGTCTGACCTGTATCATGGTCTGTCTTGACTGTAAATGTAGGGTCCTCCTCTGAAAGTTTTGCAAGCGCGATACCGAGCTTGTCAAGATCTTTCTGAGTCTTAGGCTCAACGGCCAATCCGATAACCGGATCAGGGAACTCCATAGACTCGAGGGTGATAGGATGCGCCTCTTCACAGATAGTATCACCGGTACGCAGATCCTTGAATCCGACAGCAGCACAGATATCACCAGCCTCTACGCTTTCGATAGGGTTCTGCTTGTTGGAGTGCATCTGATAAAGTCTGGCAACACGCTCTTTCTTGTCAGAACGAGTGTTGAGCACGTATGAACCGGCGTCGAGTTTTCCTGAGTATGCACGAAGGAATGCGAGACGGCCGACGAACGGGTCAGTTGCGATCTTGAAGACGAGACCTGCGAACGGCTCTTTAGCAGATGGATTACGCTCTTCTTCATCTCCGGTCTTAGGGTTTGTACCGACAACGGCACCCTTGTCAAGCGGTGAAGGAAGATATCTCATCACAGCATCAAGAAGGAACTGTACACCTTTGTTCTTGAATGAAGAACCGCAGCATGCAGGAACGATTGCCATGTCGATGGTTGCCTTTCTGAGAGCAGCGATGATCTCCTCCTCAGAAATCGAATCCGGATCTTCGAAGAATTTCTCCATCAAGGACTCGTCATATTCAGCGGCAGCTTCAACAAGTTTCTCTCTCCATGAAGCGACCTCATCAACCATGTTCTCAGGAACTTCCTTGATCTGATAGTTGACCAGCTCGTCAGTGTTGTCATAGTAGATAGCCTTGTTTGCAATCAGGTCCACGATACCCTGGAATTTGTCTTCAGAACCGATAGGGAGACAGATCGGAACCGGATGAGCTCCGAGTTTCTCCTTCATTTCTTCAACGACAGCCAGGAAATCCGCACCTACACGGTCCATCTTGTTGATATAAGCGATTTTTGGAACTCCGTATTTATCAGCCTGACGCCATACGGTCTCAGACTGCGGCTGAACACGTCCTACAGCACAGAAAGTAGCGACGGTTCCATCGAGGACACGCAGTGAACGCTCTACCTCTACGGTAAAGTCAACGTGGCCCGGAGTATCGATAAGGTTGATCTGATAAGTATCTCCGTTGTAGTGCCAAAAAGCAGTAGTAGCAGCAGAAGTGATGGTGATACCACGCTCCTGTTCCTGTTTCATCCAGTCCATGGTAGCCGTACCATCGTGAGTCTCTCCGATCTTGTGGGTCTTACCCGTATAGAACAGAATACGCTCAGAGGTGGTAGTCTTTCCGGCATCAATATGAGCCATGATACCGATGTTTCTGGTAAATTTAAGGTCTCTTGCCATCTTGTGTCAACTTTTGGTTTAGAAACGGAAATGTGCAAATGCTTTGTTAGCTTCTGCCATTCTGTGCATATCTTCTTTTCTCTTGAATGCTGCACCCTCGCAGTTATAAGCTGCAATGATTTCAGCACAGAGTTTCTCTGCCATAGAGTGGCCAGAGCGCTTGCGGGCGAAGACGATCATATTCTTCATAGAAAGTGAAATCTTCCTCTCTGGGCGCACCTCTGTAGGCACCTGGAAGTTAGCTCCACCGATACGGCGACTCTTAACCTCTACCTGAGGGGTCACATTCTCGAGAGCTTTCCTCCAAATATCTAGAGGAGCCTTGTCAGAATCTTTCATCTTCTCGCCTACCATGTCAATGGCATCGTAAAAAATAGAATACGCGATACTCTTCTTTCCCTGCAACATAAGATTGTTCACGAAACGTGTAACCATAACGTCGTGAAACTTAGGATCAGGAAGTAGAATCCTCTTCTTAGGCTTCGTTTTTCTCATTTTTTTAGAAAATTAAAGGTGAAAATTAATTAATGAAATTACTTCTTAGATTTCTTTGGCCTCTTGGTACCGTAGAGAGAACGAGAGTTCGTTCTTCCATCGACACCTGCAGTATCCAAAGCTCCTCTAAGGATGTGGTAACGCACACCTGGAAGGTCCTTTACACGACCGCCGCGAACAAGCACGATAGAGTGCTCCTGGAGGTTGTGACCCTCGCCAGGTATGTAAGCGTTGACCTCTTTAGAGTTAGTAAGACGTACACGAGCAACCTTACGCATTGCTGAGTTAGGTTTCTTAGGTGTAGTTGTGTACACACGTACGCATACTCCTCTTCTCTGAGGACAAGCATCCAACGCGCGAGATTTACTCTTCTCGACGATAACCTCGCGTCCTTTGCGAACTAATTGTTGAATTGTAGGCATAAATGATTGTTAATCTTTAATTTATGTTTGTTCCCCACTTTTGGGGGCTGCAAATATAATCATTATTTCTCAAAAGACAATAACTTTTCTAGTTTTCAAGATAATATGTCACGGAAGTGACGACACGTACTACCTTAATATACGGAGTGTTACGATCACGGTCATCGATGGAGAACACCCCCTGGGTAGCTGTCTTGATCTTTCCCAGTCGGCTCTCGGAGTCCTGAGCGAACTTCTCAGCGGCAGAGCGGGCATTTCTGGTCGCTTCCTCGATCATCTGCGGCTTGATCTTGTTGAGTCCCTGGAATTCGAACTCGATCTTGTTTCCCCAATCGTTCGGTGAAACGACTACTCCTTTCTTCAGCAGGCGATCCTGAGAAGCCATGAGTGTGCGGATCTTCTCGACATTCTCAGAACAGACCGTAATGACGTTCTTGGCCACGAAACGATAAGCACGGTCGTTGGAACCATATTCCGTCGCATATTTATCGGATATTTCCGGCATGGAGACGGAAATCTCGCTGTCATCGACCCCACCTTCCTTCAAGAATTCAAGAACCTCCGAACGGCTTTTATCGAGTTGCTGATTCAGACTGTTGATGTCGTTGGACATCGTGTTGAAAACGATTGGCCAGAAAACCTTGTCAGCTTCAACTTCCTTTTCACTGAGTCCCTTGACACTGACAACTCTGTCGTATTCGCGATTGTCATTGACTGCGGCCCGGAAAAAGATTCCCAGACTCAGAAGCCCGACCATGACCGCCAGGCCTGCATAGATTCTACCTTTATCCATAATGTTGAATTTAAAAATTACAAACGTTTTATAAAGATAAGTAAATAAAAGTAGAAACGGTGCGCCACCTCAGCATAAACTAACTATCCACTACGGAACTACCTACAACCGTACATCCTCTGTAAACCCTTAGAAAAAGGGGAAAAGAGCAGATATTTGCTCTGCGGAGCAATCGGGGGTAAGTTGGTGGCAGCCTGCTGCCAGGCTTCTTGACAAGCAGG
>JAHHQP010000010.1 GCA_020026355.1 Bacteroidales bacterium | reverse complement strand
GGCCTTAGCGGTGGCAGGATCGGCTCCATTGGCCTGAGCAGCGTCAGCAACGGCCTCATTGACCTGAGGCTCGTCAGACAGTTTCAGCTCGAAATAGATCATTCTGGCCAGCTCGCTGATCGCATAGAAAAGCAAGGTGATGCCGGTGAACAAGAGGTGGGCGGCCGGCTCGAAGGTATAGGCGAGGATCGCGCAGCACAGTCCGATCGTGATGACCGGTACCAGCAGGCTGGTCCACATTCCGGCCGGCTCCTTCTTCAGCACCTTGATGATCGAGAGGCAGCTGACAAGCTGGATGATCGCGGCGATGATGAGGAGAATGCCCAGAACCGGTATGAGTCCGTTCAATATCGTTTCTGGAATGATGAGGAACACCAGACCTCCGGCAAAGAAGAAATAGGAGTCCAGGGAGATTTCCTGGATAGCTTTCCAGGCGTTGGTCTTGCCTTCTTCCTTCCGAGCGGCGGATCGTGCTCGGATGGAGGCGCGGATGACATCTATGACGGCGACGAGCACCATGATCGCGCCGATGCCCAGCACGAGCGGCCTGTCGATGAGGGTCGGCCAGATGAGGAGGATGAGGCTGAGGACCAATGCTGTGATGGAGCGGGTGATGCTGTTCTGCCTGCTGAAGAAATTCTTGATGGATTTCATGATTTTAGCTTCCATGATGGATGATTTTAGTGTTCTTTTACAAAGATAGCAATATCGCGCAGGAAAAAGAGTATATTTGTAGTATTATGAATAAATTTGATAACCTGCTGAAAACCCTTACCGTCGATTCCAAGGACAATGGTAAGGAGTTCGTGACATTTGACCGGGTCAATGCCATCAAAGCTTTGCTGGAGGGCTCTGATTTCAAGCTCCAGCACGAGGGGCCGCTCAGCCTCGTCTATGCCCGGCATGAGTTGGCTGAGGACGAGGACATCGTGCTGATCACGACCCACATCGACTGCCTCCACACCCGCTGCTTCTGCGAGGAACAGGAGGAATGCTATAAAGGAACTTTCGACAACAGCATCACCAACGCCGCTGTCATCTACAATATGCTGCATGATCAGTTCAATGACAATGTGGTCGTCGCCTTCACCGGTGACGAGGAAAAGGATTGCCATGGACTGGATGAAGCCGTGAACTTTCTGGAGCAGGAAAAGAACTGCTATATCCGCTTCGCCCTGGTCGCTGAAGTGACTTCCGAGGGATGGGAGGAAAAATGCCCGTTCGTCATCGAGAATGATTTCCATGTGGACATGTTCACCGCCCACCGTGTCGTGGATGCGCTGGTGGAGAACTTCGATTTCCTCTTCGTGCACAATGCCGAGCCGGACGAGTCCTGGGATCTGGACGAGATGGAGATCCCTTGCTTCACGATGAGTCTTCCGGTTCATGGAGACATGCACAGCGATGCCGGTGTGCTGGCCCGTAAGGAGAGTATTCCGTCCTACTGCTGTGCTCTGGCTGCGGCTGCGGTCCTGGTTTCAGCGCAGGAGGCCGGTGAAGCCTATGAGGATGCCGACAATGAATGAGGTCGAGAAACATCCGCTGGAACCTTTCCTGCCGCCCGGTGCCCGGATTCTCATGTTAGGCAGCTTCCCGCCCAAGAAAGAACGCTGGTGCATGGATTTCTTCTATCCGAACTTCATCAATGACATGTGGCGGATCTTCGGCCTGCTGTTCTTCGGGGACAAGGCCCATTTCGTCGTGCCGGGGGAGAAGCGTTTCGATTATGATAAGGTGGTGGCCTTCTGCCGGAAGGAGGGGGTGGCCATCTATGATACCGCCTGTGAGGTGCGCCGCCTGAAGGACAATGCCTCGGACAGGTTCCTTGAAGTGGTCCGTCAGACGGATATCGCCGCCTTGCTCGAGCGGATTCCCGAATGCCGCGCCGTGGTGGTCACCGGGCAGAAAGCCGCGGAAACCTTGGCCTCGCGTTTCCAGTGTGCCGTTCCTCAGGTCGGCTGTTCCGTATCCTTTCAGGTCAATGGACGCGAGCTGTGCCTGTGGCGGATGCCGTCCTCCTCCAGAGCCTATCCGCTCGCCCTGGAAAAGAAGGCTGCTTTCTATAAAGTGATGTTTTCCGAGTATTTCTGTATCTGATTCCAGGAAAATTGCTTAAATTTAGCAGTCCATACCAATCGGCACAGTATTGGAAGTGCCTGTTACGTTCAACTGTACAAAATTTAGAATCTTATGGACAATCATATCGTCATCATGGCTGGAGGAATCGGTAGCCGTCTATGGCCGCTCAGCACTCCTGAATACCCTAAACAGTTCATCGATGTTCTCGGCATCGGCAAGTCATTGCTTCGTCTCACGGTCGAGAGATTTCTTCCGTTGGCTCCGATCGAGAATTTCTGGATCGTCACTTCCGAAGCTTATGAGGAGAAGGTCAGGACTCAGCTCCCGGAAATTCCGTCCGACCATATCCTGCTGGAGCCGGAAGCGCGTGGAACCGCTCCATGTATCGCTTATGCCTGCTGGAAGATTGCCGCAAGATGTCCGGATGCCAATGTGGTCATTACGCCTTCAGATGCTTTCGTCTACAAGACGGATCTTTTCGCGGAACTGGTAGGCAAGGCATTGGAATATACATCCTCTCACAATGATATCGTGACGGTGGGTATTCGTCCGACTCGTCCGGAAACCGGATATGGCTATATCCATACAGCTTCTGCACAGGACGGAATCATCACGAAGGTCGCCTCTTTCGTCGAGAAGCCGGACCGTACCAAGGCCGAAATGTATCTTGCGGAAGGAAATTACCTGTGGAATGCCGGTATCTTTGTCTGGAACGTGAATACGATCAAGGAACAGATGATGCAGTATTCTCCCCAGATCGCGGACATCATGGAAGAAATCAGCATCAGCATCGACACCTTCGGAGAAAAAGCTGTCCTGGCGAAACTTTTCCCGCAATGTGAGAAGATCTCCATCGACTATGCCGTCATGGAGAAATCCGACTCGATCTATGTCATTGCCGGAGACCTGGGATGGAGTGATCTTGGCAGCTGGAGTTCCCTCAAGGATCATATGGAGGCTGATGAAGAGGGAAACAGCGTGGTAGGGCAGAATATTCGGATGATCGGCTGTAAGGATACGGTCGTGCATATGGAAGGATTGAACAAAGTGGTCGTGGAAGGACTGGAGGGCTACGTTCTGGCCTATAAGAACGGTAACTTGTTGATATGCAGGCGAGAAAACGAACAGAAAGTTCGGGATTACTCCAAATAGTAGCTTCGGCTTTCATCAGCTCACAAAAAAAATGTAACTTTTTTTGAAAATTTCTGCTGAAAAATTTGGAAGTATGGAAGTAAACGCATACCTTTGCAATCCCAATTCAAAAGAACACTACTTCTGAAACGGGAAATATGGATTGATTCGTTAGCTCAGTAGGTAGAGCACAACACTTTTAATGTTGGGGTCTTGGGTTCGAGCCCCAAACGGATCACAAGAAAAGCTCTTAAAGATAAAGCACTGCTTCGTTAGCTCAGTTGGTAGAGCACGACACTCTTAATGTTGGGGTCCAGGGTTCGAGCCCCTGACGGAGCACAAGAAAGGACAGTTCATTCGAGCTGTCCTTTTCTCGTATCTGTACCGTTCTGTAACTTTTGATTTACCTCTGACCTAATCGGATTTACTTTTGCTTGCAGGTAAAGATCTCATCTCTACCTTCGATTGCGCCGATGAACAGCTTTTGGAAGTAGGCATTGCCGAAAGCAATGCAAAGCACATTCATACGAACATTCAGGCAGAAATCGAGAGAACTGGAATTGTCAGCAGTCAGCTAGGATATATGTTCCGTGATGAGCATATTATTGGAGGCTTTGACCCAGGAAAGTTTAATGAAATATAAAAGTGAAAGATATGGACAAGATAATGTTCAATAAGGAATTTTTTGCCGGATTGGCAAAGAAACATGGTCTGTATTCTACCATGTTCAAGAATCTTGGACATGGACATGGCACGGAAATAATTGTAGAGGAAAAGTATTTCGACCGGCTTGTGCAGATCCAGAATAAGTTGGAACGTTTCAGTGTGATGGGGGACGACGAAAAGCGTGCCTTCTATCTGGTTGTACCTAGACCTTCTCCTGAGGAGTGGGGAAATTGTGACGAGGATATCGCCTTAGGTGAGTATGAAAGCAGGAAAGAATGGTTGGAAAATTGGGAAGACATGAATCCATCTGAATTTAAGTGGGTTCATTTCATTTCCGGCAGGTACAAGGAAACCCGGACTTTATTATTCAATACTGGCGCGTTGAGTTATTTCACTATTTCTAATGCTTCTGCTTACGAAAACAGAAGACCGATCAGTTGCAATGAGTACCGCTGGTTTCTGGATGCTATCTTTCCTTATCTGGATGAACTGGTGGATTTGATACAGCAAGACGTAGATGGTTTCAATGATTATGTGGCAGAGCATCTGCCATATAATATCAGAAAGGGTGTGATTTCAAGGAAGATGCTGCATCAGATTCTTCCGGACCGGAAAATCCGAATTCAGGATGAGGCGCTTGCAATCGAGGCTCTGGAGTCTTCCGCTGATGATGCGGTGCCTAGTTCTCTTGAGAAGATGACAATCAGGACTTATTGCAAATATTATCGTATTGCTAATGAGGCTTATGTTCTCAATATGTCAAAAATCGGTGCAGATGTTCATACTACGGTTGTGCCGGATACAATTCCAGAGAACGACAGGGATGTATATTATTATGTACATGCCGGTCTCAAGCATGTCGAGGATGGTTTGGATTATGATTCGCAAGAGGATTTTTTAAAGTTTGCTGTCGGTCACTATTCTGAACTTGAATTTTCCCGGATAAACATATTGGCTTCAGACAATTTTGGGCCTGGATGGAAAATCGTGGTATCAAGCAGTTATTCTGCATATGCTGATACGGCCATCGATGTCGCGACTGCACTTTATAGGGCCGGAACACCGTTGTATGTCATGTATGCAGACAGATATTTGCAACTCATACGTGAAGAGGGGAATGTCAGGTTTGTTTCCTGTTCATTCCATGACTATATGAGCCACCACGAGGAGGCGTCGGTCATGACGTTACCATCAGAATACCAATGCCGGAAGTACCCAGAGGAAGGAATAGATATAGAGCAGTATGAGAAGATTGTCTCCTCTGCACATTGGGAGGAGGAAGAAAGGTTATTGCTCTGCAGATGACGTCATTTGAAAGCGCATTTTTTAGAATGATCTCCACTTTTCTTTGCACTATGCTGAGAAGTTATTTCCAAAATGTTCACTTTCAGAGGTCCCCTTGAGAAGCGTGTGTGTTTGCTTCTGACATGTCTTCGAAAGTTTATATAATCTGTTGGGAAATATATTACTAATTATGTAAATATTTGGATTTAACAAGTAATATATTTTCCTTCACTGAAAATTAACGAAGTATGGATTATAGAGAACTTTCGGAATCGGACATCATTGCGATATTGGGAGAGCGTTTCAGGGAATACCGTTTGAATTGTCAAATGACACAAAAGGAACTTGCTCAACATGCAGGTGTCTCTTCCAAGACATTGAGTGCTTTCGAATCCGGTAAGAGCTGCAATATCACCATGCAGAATTTCTTGTCATTGCTGAGAGGTATCGGAATGCTTGACCGGATTGAAGAAGTCCTGCCGGAATTACCACCTTCTCCATATGAGTCCGAAAGGAAAACCAGGAAGAATGGCCGGACAAGACATAATTCCAAAGAGGAATAATTATGAGAAACGAACATATCATAGTAAAATTGTGGGGACAGAGGTCGTCTCTATCAAGGTCTTCCGCCCTTCATCGCAGATTCATTGCCTGACTCCTGGGGAAATATGGTATTTGAACAATGGGCTCGAGAACAAGGTATGAAACGATTCAATCTGAATTCGTTGGAAAAGTTGACCTATATAGGAAGAAGGGCGATGGGTGCTTTCGAGTTTGAGCCGGAATCTCATCAGGTTCAGGAGACCGGAAACCTGATGATTCAGAAACTTGCCCAGATTCAAGGACTTGTGTGCGAAATATGAGGTCGCACCCTATTGGATCAAATTCATAGGTGAGACCTTGCTGGAACTTGCCCCGTATGAATTCAAGGACCTTTTTGACGATGCTGTCACTGCACCTCGATTTGCGGAACCAGTCTGAAAAGCAGATGCAGGAGCTGGTTGAAGCGTATATCTTTCCAAAATTGAAACTCTGACTCCGTGACCTCATAGGAGGCAAACGAAGGGCCAGTTGAAAAATATATGATTTTGTAGAAAAATTCTTATATTTGTGCCCGAATTCGGAAATCCGACGGATGTCGGTCGTGTATTCTAGGTCAACCACGTATAAAAACAGGAATAATATGCAGGAAAAAGTATCCGTACCTTTCATGCTGCTCGGCATTCTGTTCAATGTATGTCTCATTGCAGCCAATCTACTGGAAACGAAGGTGATTCAGATCTTCGGCCTCTCCCTTACGGCAGGGGTAATCGTGTTTCCGGTATCTTACATCATCAACGACTGTATCGCTGAAGTATGGGGATTCAAGAAAGCCCGTTTCATTATCTGGAGCGGCTTCCTGATGAACTTCTTCGTCGTGTCCTTGGGACTGATTGCAGTAAACCTTCCGCCGGCTCCGTTCTGGGACGGTGGCGAGCATTTCAATTTTGTATTCGGTATGGCGCCTCGTATAGTCGTAGCAAGTCTATCGGCATTCCTGTTCGGATCATTTCTGAATGCTTATGTGATGAGCAAGATGAAAATAGCTCATCAAGGACGGCATTTTTCGTTGCGGGCGATTGTATCTACCATTGCTGGAGAAACGGCAGATTCATTCATTTTCTTTCCTATCGCCTTTGGCGGTCTTATCGCATGGAAAGAACTTCTGATCATGATGCTGATTCAGATTGTCCTGAAAACTCTTTATGAAGTGGTGATGTTGCCTGTTACTCGTCGTGTCGTGAACTTTGTAAAGCGAATAGACCATAATGACGTCTATGACAATGACATTTCTTACAGCATCTGGAATGTCAAGGAATTGTAAGTTATTTATCTTTATACTATGCAGAATCATGCAGCCCTTGTGGTGTTCAGCGGCGGACAAGATTCCACCACATGCCTTTACTGGGCAAAAAGCAAGTTTGAGCGAGTTGTGGCTCTCAGCTTCATCTATGGTCAGAAACATCAGCAGGAAGTCGAGTATGCGGCGGCCATCGCTCGGAAGGCCGGAGTGGAATTTCATGTGAAAGACGTTTCCTTCATTGGCAGTCTGGGGCATAATGCCCTGACGGATTCTTCAATGGTGATGGACCAGCAGAAGCCGGCTGACAGCGTCCCGAATACCTTTGTACCAGGTCGGAATCTTTTCTTTCTCAGCATCGCGGCGGTCTTTGCCCGAGAACTCGGAATTCATCATCTCGTGACCGGTGTGTCCCAGACCGACTTCAGCGGTTATCCGGATTGCCGTGACAGTTTCATCAAATCTCTGAATGTTACGCTCAATCTTGCGCTGGATGATGATTTTGTCATCCACACGCCTCTGATGTGGATAGATAAGGCGGCGACCTGGGCGCTGGCAGATCGTTTAGGAGTGCTTGACATCATTCGTCACGAGACCATCACCTGCTATAATGGCATTCCCGGTGACGGCTGTGGGCATTGTCCTGCCTGCAAGCTTCGTCGGGAAGGATATGAGAAATTTCTAGCGGAAAAATCAGAAAAGAAAACAATATGAAAGAATTGAAAGATCAGCTTTCCCTGTTGGGACGCAAGACTGAATATAGGCAGGACTATGCTCCGGAAGTACTTGAAGCCTTTGACAACAAGCATCCGGAAAACGATTATTGGGTACGTTTCAACTGCCCGGAATTCACAAGTCTATGTCCGATTACCGGACAGCCGGATTTCGCTGAAATTCGGATCAGCTATCTGCCGGATGTCAAGATGGTGGAAAGCAAGAGTCTCAAACTCTATCTGTTCAGCTTCAGAAATCATGGTGCCTTTCACGAAGATTGCGTGAATATCATCATGAAGGACCTTATCCGCCTGATGGATCCGAAATATATCGAGGTGACAGGCCTCTTCACCCCTCGCGGCGGCATCTCCATCTATCCATATGCCAATTATGGCCGTCCGGGTACGAAATACGAGCGTATGGCAGAAGAAAGATTGCTGAGGCACGAGTAGGAGAGGGGCAAGCCATCAGTTTAAAAGTAGAAAAGCGATGACGAGCTGGGTGATGTATTCCTTGAGCGCCTCCTTGAGTACCTTGATGACCTTCTGGCAATCTCCTTGTAGGTCATTCCTTTCACGCGGTTGCAGATGAAGTAGTCATAGCTGCTCTCATCCACCTCTTCCCTCGATCTGTTGAGAATGGACTGGATCTCGTCGGCCTGTACCTGGTCGGCGAGGAAGTTCTTGTCCAGGACTTCGATATCCGCATCGGTGATGTGCCGGAAACGGACCTCGGTCCGGGCCCTTCTTCTGAGCTCGTCGATGCAGGTCCCCCTGAGAATCTTGTAGAAATAGGAATAGATCGACTCCAGTCAAGTTCTTTTCTCTCGAAATCCGAGGAAATGTCGCGGGAATATGCTATATTTGTGACGTGTTCAATGCAGCAGCAATAGGATAATGGGCGTAATGGAACTGTTGTCCTGACATTGATCATGTATGTTTAACTTAAATTATAGCGGTTATGAAAAACTTTAATTATTTTGTGTTGGCGCTCGTGTCATTTCTCTCTTTGAGTTGTTCTAAATTCAATCAGTCTGATTTCCAGTCTTTCTTGGATGTTAATCAAGGTAAATTTGTATGGTACGGAGAAAGCTCACCTGCTCCGGATTTCAACGGAGTATATACGGAAGCGGAATATTTTAAAATCGTAGAAGATAAATTGGTAAAATATACCATTCTGGACATTTCTCTACCAGAAAAAGCAGTCAAGGTCTATTGTATTCCTGATGAAGATTTATTCTTGAATTTTGTCCATGGTCACATTAAAACAAATCTCTTCGATGGTAGCAAGTCTCTGAAGATAGATGAGATGAGCGATCAGAGCATTTCATTGGAAAACGATAAGTACAAGATCGATGTAGTCACTTCAGAGGATAGGATATCCCTGTTTGAGAAGGCTGTTCCCGTAAGCCCCGCTAAATATGCGCAAATGATCAAGGAGTTGTCCGATTGTAGGTGAAAAGTTCATTCTAAGATCTGAGGTTATCAATGAATCCTTCTTTGTGGAAAGAAATTCTAACTTTATTTTTACAAGACAATGAAAAGAATAATTTTTATATTAATGCTTTTTGCCATGACCTCTTGTGATCCTGCAAAATATTTGGACAAGTATGATAGCGAATGGTATGTAAAGAACAATACATCTAAAGTCTTGACAATTTCAGCGGATGTAGGACTTTATAGAAATATAGATCATGACATCCTTTTTCCAGGTGATTCAATTTCCATAATTCGTTTTGGCAAGTTTTCGTATCTGGAAGAATATCCGGCTTTCAGTGATTTTCCAGAATGTGAAAATGTACATGTAGAAGTGTATTCTGAGAATGGAGACCTTATGCTGAGTTGGGAAAATAATACGGAAACTGGCAAGCAGAGTGATTTCTTCAAAGAAGAATCATGGAGATACTTCCATACAGAAGACTTTTCTCGGATGTGGTGGGTATATGACATCAATCCAGAAGACCTTGACGCCAGCATGAAGGAATAATTTTAATATATCTTAAGTTTAGGGAGTTTAACCACAATGTCGCGGTATTTTTCCTGAATGAATTTCACGGAATAGTTCTCCATCTATGTTAAAGGCTAGCCCTGTTCAGACGTGAAGTCCTGAGATGTAAGAGATATTGTTATATTTGAAACGTCGTTTGTCGACAGTTTTATCAGTAAAGACGTTCAGAGGGGTGTTTTTTTATTTGTCAACAGCCGACCTTCAGAGTGAGAAGACACTGGCTTTTAACAGTTTCAGGCAATTCTTTTTGACCGTATTTACATTTTCAATCAAGGTATTTATGGAACTTAACAAAAAAGTGAAGTTTTTTCTTCAGAAATAGAAATATATCCGTATATCAGCAACCTGATCATATCCCTTGCTGATTCAAGGTTGCAGTAAAAAATATGGCACTTTACGTCTTTATTGTATCAGGATTTCCGATAAGCTGATGATTATTGGTCGTGGTGGAATCAAGACCGTAAGATGTTATCAGGATGATCCTTATTTGAATGCCATAGTAGAGGAATTGAAATCGATTGAACATCATATTTTTCTTGAAGCAAGATGAAAAGGATACGGTTTCTATTGTTTTTGGTGTTAAGTATGTTCTTGCCGAAGACACTCTTTTGGAGTCTCAGTATAAATTTCGTTTTGAGGTTAAGGATCTCAAGAACTTTTTGAAATACGAAGATGGTAATGTTCTTGTCATTCAGGAACTTATGCCACATTTCTTGAGTGTCGCAGTCGGTACCATGCGCGGTATTCTTGTTGTCAGGACAGCGGGAACTAGAATTTCTGAATTCCCTTTGCCGATGATCAATGTTGAGGAACTTTGCTCAAGTCTGATGACAGCAGACGAACAGTAAACTACCATCAGCTGATTAAAGGTTTTTGGAAACCGATAGATATATCTTGGGTGAAAAAGTTGCTTGATGAAGGGCGTATAGAGCAGGCTGTGGAAAGAGCAAAAAAATGTCTTGCCAGAGTTACAAAAGAGCCAGGATTGCATTCCTATACCAACGTCTTCAAGGCATTTCAGTAGCCCCGAAAGCAAAAGCGTTCCGCCCCTTCTGGGTTCCGGAACGCTTTTGCTTTCTTGTCGATCAAACTTATTTGATGATTTCTGCCAAGTGGTCTTTTCCATAGAAATAGTAGAATGCCAGACCAACCCAGCTGGTGATGAGGATCAAGATGATCAGAAGAATTCTTCTTGTCGTGTCGCCGTTGAATTTCCAGATCTCGAGGCATGCTTTGATGCAGAGAACGACGCCGACTAACCAAATGATAGTTGAAATCATAATTTATGTAATTTTAGAGTTAAAGTCCAAACGCTGCACTAATTTAAGACATTTTTCATTCGGTTATACCTTTAAATGGAAAAATCGCATTCTTTTCACGTCGGACTCTCCTTTTTTTTACTTGATGCTGACCGCTGCACCGCCACCTGGGGCGAGCGGAAGCTTCAGGACGGTCTTGGAAGTCACCTTCTTCGTGCAGATGCGGTAACTCTTCGGATTCTCGTTCCAGGAAGCATCCTTGCCGTCCGCATAGATGGTCGCGGTGAATTTCTTGCCGGCCGGCAGGAAACTCAGATCCAGGGTAGCGGTACGGGCATTTTCGTCGGTGATCGCACCGGCAAACCACTCGTCCTGACCTTTCGCCTTACGAGCGATCGTGATGTAGTCGCCCGGCTCTGCCTCGAGAATCCAGCTCTGGTCCCAGTCGCAGGCTACGTCCTTGATGAACTGGAAAGCATCCGGATATTTCTCGTAGTTTTCCTTTAGATCTGCCGCCATCTGCAAAGGTGAATACATCGTCACGTACAGCGCCAACTGTTTCACCAGAGTGCTGCTGAGCTTCGCCTTGTTGGAGCCATAGACGCTCAGGTCACCCTCGAAGATGCCCGGCGTATAGTCCATCGGACCGCCCATCAGACGGGTGAACGGCAGAATGGTGCAATGGTCCGGCCTGTTGCCTTTGAAAGACTCGAATTCTGTTCCACGGGCGCTCTCCTGCGCGATCCAGTTCGGATAAGTCCTGCTGTAACCGGTAGGGCGCACGGCTTCGTGGGAATTCACCATGATGTGATAGTCCGCTGCCGTCCGGGCCACGCGGTTGTAATGGTTGACCATCCACTGTCCGTCATGATATTCGCTGCGCGGGATGATCCGTCCCACATAACCGGTCTTCACGGCCGGATAGCCATATCTGTTCATGAACTGGAAGGCCTCGTGCATGTGGCGCTCGTATTCCGCCACGGAAGAAGTCGTTTCGTGGTGCATGATGAGGAAGACGCCCTTGGAAGCGGCATAACGCTGCAGTTCCTCCACATCGAAGTCCGGATAAGCCTTCGTGAAGCTGTACATCACCTCTTTGTGGTAAGCGAAATTGTCTTCCCAACCTTCGTTCCAGCCTTCGACCAGCACGGCGTCGAAGCCATGTTCCGCCGCGAAGTCGATATAATCCTTCACGTGCCGCGTGTTCGCTCCATGTCTTCCGTGCGGTTTCAGCTTCGTATAGTCCGTCTGGCCGATGATGATGTCCTGATTGTCCGTATAGGACCAGGTAGAACCTCCACCGACGAAGTATTCCCACCAGACACCGACATATTTCACCGGCTTGATCCAGGAAGTGTCCTCGATCTTGCACGGCTCGTTCAGATTCAGGATGAGGTTGGAAGCCAGAATGTCCCGGGCATCATCGCTGACGACGATGGTCCTCCAAGGCGAGGTGTAGCCGGTCTGGAAGAAGACCTTGTCCCCGTTCCGGTTCGGAGCTAGAAGGGCACTCAGCACGAAATTCCTGTCGTCCAAAGCCAGGTGCATCGCCGGATAGTTCACCAGCGCCGCCTCATGGATGTTGATGTAGAGGCCGTCCTCGGATTTCAGCATCAGCGGGGTCTGCACGGCCAGACAAGGGGCCGGAGCATGGGCCGCCAGCACTTCCTTCCTTACTTCCGAGGTCAATGAATCCACTTCGGAAAGCTTCGAGGTGGTCGTCGGGAACTCGTTGGTATCGAAGTCTGCCGGCAGCCAGAAAGCCTTGTGGTCACCGGTGAGTCGGAATTCCGTACTTTCTTCCTTCACGATCACATGGCGCAGTTCGTCCTGTACCGGGAACTCGTAGCGGAAGCCCAGGCCGTCGTCGAAGAGACGGAACCTCAGGTTCAGCAGCCAGCCGGTGCTTTTCTGTCTCAATGCCACGAAAAGTTCCTTGTGGTGATCCCGGATATCTTTGTTCTCGCCGAGGACCGGCTGCCAGACCGTATCGCTCTCATTGAATTCAGTGTCAATGAGTTCGAATCCTTCGTCGAAGACGTAGGCCGGTTTGAAGGTATAGCCCAGTCGGCTCTCGTTGATGACGCTTTTGCCTTTGCAGGTCAATGAATAATGCGGTACTCCCGTTTCCGAGAGTCCGAAGACCATCTCCAGATTTCCGTCTGGAGAGGTCAAGGTCTGTGCGCTGACGGTCAGGGACAGCAGAAGCGCCGCTGCCGTCAGGAGGAATGTTTTCATGTTTTACTGTTCTTTGCTGAAAGAGTACGGCTTGTTTTCCGCTGCCGTTCCTCTGAGGATGTTCTTAACGTCGGACATACGATATTCGAGCTTTGCTCCTTCCATCAGATCACCGTATTTGAGGAAGTTGTTCTCCCAGTTCCTGCCGTTGAATTTCAGGGAAGCGACATATCTTCTGTCTGATGCGTTGTCCGGAGCATCGATCGTGATGTCCTTGCCGTTCTCCAGATGGATCACCGCCTTCTTGAACAGCGGACTGCCGAGGATGTATTCATCGGAAGCCGGGCAGACCGGATAGAAGCCGAGTGCGGAGAAGACATACCAGGCTGAAGTCTGGCCGTTGTCCTCGTCACCGCAGTAACCGTCCGGACGGGCGCTGTAGAGCTTGTCCATGACCTCACGGGTCCACCATTGTGCCTTCCAAGGCTGGCCTGCGTAGCTGTAGAGGTAGATCATGTGCTGAGCCGGCTGGTTGCCGTGCGCGTAGTTGCCCATGTTGGCGACCTGCATCTCCACGATCTCGTGGATGCGGAAGCCGTAGTAGCTGTCGTCGTAGATCGGAGGGACGATGAAGACCTGATCCAGCTGTCTGTTGAAGTTGTCTTCACCACCCATCAGGTCAATGAGACCCTGTACGTCATGGAAGACGGACCAGGTGTAGTGCCAGGCATTGCCCTCCGTGAAGGCATCGCCCCATTTGTACGGGCTGAACGGCTCCTGGAAGGTGCCGTCGGCATTGCGGCCGCGCATGAGGTTGTTGGTCGGGTCGAAGACTTTCTTATAGTTCATGGCACGTGCGGCCCATTTGTCGAGTTCTTCCTGCGGACGGCCGAGTTTCTTGGCGATCTGGAGGATGCACCAGTCATCGTAGGCATATTCGAGGGTACGGGCGACGTTCTCGTTGATGCCTGCATTGTATGGAATGTAACCCAAGGTGTTGTAATATTCGTGTCCGAGACGACCGGAAGAGTTGGCTTCGGCGAGGACATGCTCCGTTCCGTAGACGATAGCGTCGTAGAGGGTCTGGAGTTCTTCGGTATTCACCCCTTTCATGATGGCATCAGCCACGACGGAGGCAGAGTTGTTGCCGACCATGCAGCCGCGGTGACCAGGGCTGGACCATTCCGGGAGGAAAGGATTCTCCTTGGCAATGTTGGCGAGGGCCGACTGGATCTCGGCATTGACGTCCGGATAAGCCAGGTTCAGAAGCGGGAAGAGGGCACGGAAAGTGTCCCAGAATCCGGTGTCGGTGTACATGTAGCCGTCACAGATCTTTCCATTGTAAGGACTGTAGTGTACCGGCTTGCCTTCCGCATTGATTTCATGGAACTTGCGCGGGAAGAGCAGGCTCCTGTAGAGGCAGGAGTAGAAGGTGCGGTACTGGTCATCGGTACCGCCGCCGACCTGGATGCGGCCGAGCACCTCGTTCCAGCGCTGTGCGCCTTCCGCCAGGACGGTATTGAAATCTTTGTCCGCTACTTCTTTCAGGTTCAGGTAAGCCTGTTCCAGGGAAATGAAGGAAGAAGCGATCTTCACGTTCACCTGTTCGCCTCTGGTGGTTCCGAAACGGATGCCGGCGATGACATGGTCTGCTTCCAGTTCAGCGCCATTGACAGGGAGTAGTTCTTCGTTCGCGTCATAGAGGGTGAAGCCTTCAATCTCCTTGTCGAATTCCAGGATGAACCAGTTGCGGAAGTTGTCCGGGACACCACCGGAGTTCTTGGTGGTGTAGCCGACAACGGTCTTCTGCTCCGGAATGACCTTGATCCAGGATCCTTTGTCGAAGGCATCGATCACGAAACCGGAGGTCTCCGCTTCCGGATAGGTGGCGCGGAAGATGGCGGCACGTTCCGTAGGTGTCAGTTCGGCGACGATATCATGGTCAGCGAGGTAAACGCTGTAATGGTGCGGTCTGGCGATCTCCGCGTTGTGGGAGAACCAGCTGGAACGGGCATCCTGGTCCACGTTGCTGATGTCGCGGACCGGCATGACGGCGAACTGGCCGTAGTCATTGATCCACGGGCTTGGCTGGTGGGTCTGCTTGAAGCCTCTGATGATGTGGCTGTCATAACGGTAGCCCCATCCGTCTCCCATCTTTCCGGTCTGCGGTGTCCAGAAGTTCATGCCCCATGGACGTGCAGTGGCAGGGTAGGTGTTTCCTGTGGATAGGCTGTAGTCGGAAAGGGTACCGACCAGTGTCGACACATATTGTACGGGGTTTTCGGTCAGCCGGATTTCCTCATGCGTCTTGCAGGAAGAGGCGGCGAGTGAAATTGCTGCCAATGCAGCGGCTATGCTTGTCTTTTTCATGAGAATGTGATTATCAGATTATGCTGTTCAGTACTTCCAGATCGCCGTCTTCCACGATCTTCAGAATAAGTTCTCCGAAGAGGGTGTTCTGCCAAGCAAACCAAGGGCGGGTGAAGTCTTCTGCATTGTCCTTGTGGAAGGATTCGTGGATGAAGCCGGTACCTGCGTCCGTGTTCATGAGCTGGATGATGCATTCGCGGATCTCGTCAGGATCGGTAGCGGTGAAGGCTTTCATCATGATGCTCATCGGCCAGACCATCTGGTGTCCGATGTGCGGTCCTCCGATACCTTCTCCGGCAGGTCCTTCGAAGTAGTAAGGATTGCCCTTGCTCCAGACGAAACGGCGAGTGTTCCGGTAGATCGGGTCATCGGTAGGGACATCGCCGAGATAGGCCATGGCGAGCAGTGACGGCACATTGGCGTCGTCCATGATGAACTGGTTGCCGAAGCCGTCGACTTCATAGGCGTAGATCGGCCCGAATTCCGGGTGATCATAGACGGCATATTCCTTCAGAGCCTGCTCGACCTCATCCGCGAGGGTACGGCATTCTGCGGCCAGATCCACGTTTCCATTGACCTGAGAAAGAATTTCTGCGGCCTTGCGCAGAGAGCTGACAGCCATGAAGTTGGAAGGTACGAGGAATTCGAAGGTGGTGGCATCGTCGGACGGCCGGAAAGCGGAACAGATGAGTCCGACAGGATTGATCGGGTTGCCACGGCCGACGACGCACTTGGTGTCCAGCTGACGGTCGGTGATGCGGAGGAACTGGTAGACATCCTCGCCGTTCTTGCGCTGCTGGTCTTTCAGGGTCGTGACGATCTTCTGGATGGCCTCTTCCCAGATCGGTCCGAAGACGGAGGTGTCTCCGGTGGTCTTCCAGTATTCGTAAGCCAGTCTGATCGGGTAGCAGTGGGAATCGATCTCCCATTTGCGCTCGAAGACATAGGGGCTGGTCACTGGCCAGTCGGTGTCGTCAGCAGGGCCCAGAGGCTCGACATTGAAGGCATTGGCATAAGGGTCGATGTTGATGCACTTGAACTGACGGTTGATGACACCGGCGATCATGCGTTTGAGTGCCGGGTCTTCATTGGCATATCTGACATAAGGCCAGACCTGGGCCCCACTGTCACGAAGCCACATGGCCGGGATGTCGCCGGTATACACGAAGGTATCGGGATTACCGTCTTCGTCTTCACCGTAGTGTACGGTCGTGTCCATGGTGTTCGGATAGCAGTTCGCGAACATCCATTGCAGGCGGGGATTGGTCAGCAAGGCGCAGATGCGCTCGATTTCCTGCTCGACGGCTGCGGAACTGAAGAGTCGGTCTGCCGGTGCCGGACGCTGGTCCTTGTAGATAGTCGGTTCTTCAGCACAGTACCAGACCTTCGGCTCGGCGCCCATCGTGAGGACGAGTTCACCGCCTTTCTCGATATCAGAGTGCAGGAGGTAAGGGTGTACATAGCTCTTGCCGTTGAGGGTGATGGACTGGATGTATCTGTTTTCCTTGCTGTTGTTCACGGTGCGGATGGTGAAGATACCATCCTTGACCTTCAGTTCTGCCCGGTCGAAGATCGGGCTGCCGAAGAAGTAGCGGCCGCCTGCCGGCTCTACCTGATAGAAACCGAGGGCGGAAAGGATGTACCAGGAGGACATCTGTCCGGCATCCTCGTTACCTGCGATGCCGTCAGGATCGGCGTGGTAGAGGGTAGAGAGTACCTCACGTACCCGGTCTGCCGTCTTCCAAGGCTGTCCGACCATCGTGTAGAGGTAGAGGATATGGTGGCTCGGCTCGTTGCCGTGGGCATACTGGCCGATGAGTCCGCTGATGTCAGGGGAACTTTCCGCTCCTTCCACGACGGAGGAGACGGTGAAGAGCTGGTCGAGCTTGCTGATGAAGTTCGCTTTGCCTCCGAAGCAGTCCACGAGACCTTCTACATCATGCGGGACGAGCCAGGTGTACTGCCAGCCGTTGCCTTCGCAGTAGTCATCAGCGCGGTGGGTAGAGGAGAACGGACTGTATTCCTTGCGGAAATTGCCCTTGCTGTCCTTGCCTCTGATGAAACCGAGTTCCGGATCGAAGAGGTGACGGTAGGAGTGGCTGCGTTCCAGGAAATAGGCGTAGTCTTTCTGATACTGGGCTTTCTTAGCGACATCTGTCGTTTCTGCGGCCAGTTTCTGAGCGACCTGGGCGACGGTCCAGTCTGCCAAGGCATATTCGAGGTCGTAGGCGACGGATTCTCCGAATTTGTCATTCGGGATGTAGCCGTATTCCATTCTGAAGTTCTGGCCGCGGTCCGGACGCATGGCGGAGTTCACGATGGCCTCGTAGGCGAGGTCCATGTCGAAGCCGTCATAGCCTTTCAGAATCGCGTCTGCAACGACCGGAATGCCCGGATTTCCGACCATGCAGTCGGTCTCGTTGCCCATCAGGTGCCAGACTGGAAGCTTGCCCTGCTGGCTGTAGATGTCGATCATGGTGCGGACGAGGTCATTCTCTTTCTCCGGATGAATGATGGAGAAGAGCGGCATCGCGGCACGGTAGGTGTCCCACAGGGACAGGATCGTGTATTCGGCCGGTTCGTCGGCATCATTGAACGCAGCCGGAACGATCATCGAATGATAGAGGGCGGTGTAGAAGAGGGTGCGGTCTGTCTCGTCAGTCGTTTCGATCCTGATCTTCGAAAGTTCCTCGTTCCAGGCATCGTGGGCGGCAGTCTTCACCGCTTCGAAATTCCAGCCGGTGAGTTCTGCCTTGAGGTTGGCTTCTGCGCCTTCCTGGCTCTTGTTGGAGATGGCGACCTTCATCAGCAGCTCTTCTCCTTCCTTGGTCTGGAAGGACAGGCGGCCGTAGAAGTCATTCTTGATTTCCAGCTGGGTGAATGGCTTGCTGAACTCGGCGTAGAACCAGATCTTCTGATCCTTGGCCCAGCCGGTAGAGTATCTGTAGCCTCTGACGGCCTGGTTTCCGTCCAAGGCTTCGATATGCGCTCCTGTCACCTTGTCCCAGCAGCCGCCGTTCTCGAGGTCGAAGACGATGGCCGCTTCCTCGGAAGCCGGGAAGGTATAGCGGTGCAGACCGACATGGGATGTCGCGGTCATTTCCGCCCTGATTCCGTAGCGTGTCAATGGAATGCTGTAGTAACCCGGTTCACTGATTTCCTGGCTGCGGTCGGCATAGGACCAGAGGCCGGACTGCGGATCTTCTTCCGTGCCTCGGGCATAGTTCAGGTCCGTGCCGATGACCGGCATGACCGTGATGTCGAAGAGGTCACCGATTCCCGTACCGCTGAGGTGCGTATGGGAGAAACCGATGACGGTGGAGTCGCTTACATGGTAGCCGGAAGTCCAGTCCCAGGCCTGCGGGATGCTGGTCGGGCCGACCTGTACGCCACCGAAGGGAACGTTCGCCCCGACGAAGACGTGGCCGTGTCCGCCGGTGCCGATGGAAGTGTCTACATAACTGGTAAGATCCTGCTGCGGCTCGATGCCTGTGCATCCGGCCAAGAGGGTAAGTGCAGCCAAGGCTGTCAGATGTATCTTGTTCATTTTCATGTTATTTAGTCTTTATGTCAATGGTGCCGGCCTTGATGAGGTCTTTGTGGCTTATGCGGAAGCCGGAGCTCCTGCCGCCGGCAGTGATGCGGTGGATATGTCCTTTTCCGGCTTTGCGGATCCTGAGCTCTTCCTTGCCCCAGAATTTCGGGTCCAGGGTAATGACGGTCTCGTCGAAGCGCGGAAGGGTGAAGGTATAGTAAGGTTCTCCCGGACAGTCCGGATAGAAGCCCATCATGGAGAAGACGGCCCATGCGGACATGGTACCGGTATCGTCGTTGCCCGGGATGCCGGCTGGAAGGACATCATAATAGGTGTCCAGGATGTGATTGACGGTCTCCTGGGTTCTCCATTCTTCGCCTTTGAACCGGCTGAACAGGTAAGGGTAGGCGATGTCCGGCTCGTTGGACGGGTCGTAGAGGCCTTCGTCGAAAACTTTCTGGAGCTTGTTCACGAAAGCTTTCTGTCCGCCCATCAGCTTGGCCAGTCCTTCGATGTCATGCGGCACGAAGAAGGTGTAGTTCCAGGCGCTGCCTTCATGGAAGCCGGGTACCGGCTCGAAGTTCTCTCCCTGGCGCGGATCGAACGGCTGGAGGAAGCTGCCGTCTTTGCAGATCGGACGGAGAGTGCCGGATTCCTTGCTGTAGTAATGGCGGTAGCCTAAGGATCTGGCTTTGAAGCGTTCTGCATCTTCGGGCTTGCCTAATTCCGCTGCCAGCAGGGAAAGGGCGTTGTCCGCTGCATAATATTCGAGGGCGTGGGATACGGAGTTGTCTCCGGAAAGGTCTTGGGCGAACCATCCGAGCGGAATGTACCCTTTTTCAAGATATGGATCGTTGTCCGGACGCATCATGTTGTCCTTGCCCGGAGTCTCTGCTGATTTGAGGAAGGCTTCGTAGGCCGTGTCGATGTCGAAGTCTCTGATTCCTTTGAGCCAGGTGTCTGCGATGACCGGGATGGCCGGGTCTCCTTCCATCGTGAAGGTCTCCCGTCCGAAAAGTTCCCATTTCGGCATCCAGCCCCATTCCCGGTACATGTCGATCATGGATTCCACCATGTCGCGCTGGCGCTCCGGCCAGACCAGGGTCATCAGCTGATGCACGTTGCGGTAGGTGTCCCAGAGGGAGAAGACCGTATAGCGGTTGTGGCCCTCCTTGACCTTGCCGATGCCTTCGCTTTCCATCATCGGGTATTCTCCATTGACATCATTGAGAATATTCGGATGGATGAGCGTGTGGTAGAGGGCGGTATAGAAGATTTCCTTGTCGCGGCTGCTGCCTCCATTGACCTGAATCTTGGAAAGATCGGACTCCCACTGCTCATGAGCGGCGGCTCTGATCTCCTCGAAGCTCCGGTCGGCGAAATGCCCCTGCTCGGCTTCAAGATTCTCCCAGGCATTGGCACAGCTCACGAAGGAAACGCCCATCTGCAGTTCAATGGTTTCTCCTTCGGCATTGTCGAAGTTCATCCAGCAACCGATCTCGTCACCGGCGATTTCCCGGCCGTAGTTCCTGTAGAGGCGGAACTGGCCATGGTCGCTGGTCCATTGGGCTTCCACGCCTTTCATCTCAGGCTGACGCTTCCAGAAACCGCTTTCCGCAGGGGTCTTGCTGACCCTGAACACGAAATAGACGGGGAAGACGGCCTGTGGGTTGTAGCAGAAGGAGCCGGCGATACGCATGCCCTCCCATTCGGTGGCACTGACTTTCCGGAGCCAGGCGCCGCTTTCGTTGGTGAGCCCTTCACCGAAGTTCACGAGGAGGTGCCCCGGTCCTTTCGGGAAAGTGTAGCGTTCGCGGGCGGTTCGGGTCGTGGCGGTCACTTCCGTGAGGATGTTGTACTTGAGCAGTCGGTTGGAATAATAGCCTGGCTCGGCGATCTCATCCCGGTATTCGGAACCGTAGTCCTGATGGGCGATCTGTAGCGGTCCTGCGGTCGGCATGGTGAGAGCCAGACCGGCTTCCGGACAGCCGACACCGCTGAGATTCACATGGGAGAAACCGGTGAAGAAGCAGTTGTCCGAACTGTAGGGAGTGGACCACCAGCGAGCGTCCTTATCAAAAACGTTGAGGTCCGAGCCGCTCACGTTGAAGGGCGACACGGACATCATTCCGTTCGGGCAGACGGCGCCCGGATTGGTTGTTCCGAAATTGCTGGTACCGATGAAAGTGTTGACATGGTCTGTAACCTTTCCGGGGCCTCCCTGTGCCAGTGCAGGACCCGTTCCGGTCAAGATCAGTACTGTTCCCAGCAAAGAACTGATGATCGATCTGATTTTCATTTACAGGATATTTGTCCTTTTTGTGAATTCAATGATTTCGTCGATATAGCCGAAGGCCAGACCGGTGACGGTATCTGCGCATCCGTAATAGACTGCCACTCTTCCTGTTTCAGGATCGTGGAGCGCCGCGCACGGGAAGGTCACGTTAGGCACATCGCCCATGCACTCGTAAGGGGTGGCCGGGCTGATGAGGTACTGGCCGCTTCTGGCGATGACTTTCCAAGGGTTCTCCAGGTCGAGGAGGGCGGAACCGAAGGCGTAGACATAGCCGTTGCAGGAATGCAGCACGCCGTGGTAGAAGAGGAGCCATCCTTCGGAAGTCTTGATCGGAACAGGACCTGCACCGATCTTCATGCACTGCCAAGCACTCTTCTCGAAGGCAGCCGGTGCCATGACGTGACGGTGATGACCCCAGAATTCCATATCCGGAGATTCTGAATAGAAGATGTCACCGAAAGCCGTGTGGCCGGTGTCGCTCGGTCTGGACAGCATGGCGAAGTTGCCGTGGATCTTCTCCGGGAAGAGGACACCGTTCCTGTTGTAAGGCAGGAAAGCGTTCTCAAGCTGGTGGAAGGTCTTGAAATCCTTGGTCCAGGCGATACCGATGGTAGGGCCATGGTAACCGTTGCACCAGGTGACATAGAAACGGTCCTCGATCCAGCAGACGCGCGGGTCATATCCATAGACCCACTCATTGATCTCCGGATCATTTCCTTCGAACTTGATGGTCTCGGGGTTGATGTTCCAGTCGATGCCGTTCTTGGAGAAGCCGGCATGGAGCGTCATTCTACGGTTGAGGTCGTCGCATCTGAACACTCCGGCGAATCCGTCCTCGAAAGGAACGACGGCGGAGTTGAAGATGCTGTTGGAGTCGGGAAGAAGATAACGTGGGATGACCGGGTTGGCGGAATATCTCCACATCGGTTTGCCATATCCCTCAGGTCTGTCTTCCCAAGGCATGTTCGGCATAGGGTTGCCGAAAATTTTCAGATTCTTGTCCATGGTTATTTATGTATTTGTTTGTTCTTGGATTGTTGTTCTATATAATATTATTCCGCATCGGCATTGCTCGTGACTGCGGCTTCTTCCTCCGTGTGCACGAACGGGATGGTCTTGCTCAGGATGAAGATCGGGATGGTGGCCAGCATGACGACCAGGAAGAAGGTCTTGTAGCCCAGCCAGTCGCTCAGGTAGCCGGAAACCGCACCGGTCACCATTACGCTGAGATTCATGATGGCAGAGGCGAAGGCGTAGTGGGCCATCTGGTGTTCACCCGGAGCAACCTGCTGCATCATGAACAAGGTCAGGCCGACGAAGCCGAAGCCGTAACCGAAATATTCGACGATGATGCCGCCGGCGATCAGCCAGGCTGAGGTCGGCTGGGTCCAGGCGAAGAAAGCATAGATCAGGAACGGCAGGTTGAAGATGCACACGAGGGAGAACAGTGCTTTCTTCAGACCCCGGTGTGAAATGTAGTAGCCGGCCAGCAGGGAACCGATGACGAAGGCTGCGGCTCCGAAGGTGCCGTAGTAGATTCCGATCTCCTGCTCGGAGAGTCCTAAACCTCCTTCAGCGATGTCCGCTTTCAGAAAGAGCGGGACGATCTTCATGACGAAGCCTTCTCCTAACCTATATAATATGATGAAGGCGATGTACAGCCAGATGTGCTTCTTGGTGAAGAAGGTCGCGATGACCGTCTTCAGTTCCTGTCCGGCCGAGGTCTCCGGCCGGCTCTGGGAAGCGCCTTTCGGCAGAACGAAGAAATGCCAGATGGCGAGTGTCGCCAGCAGGCCACCGCAGATGAACATGATGATGGACCAGGCCGAGCGGTTGGCTTCCAGCACGGCGGCTGGATCCGCTGCGGCTGCCGGTGAACCGAGGAAAGCGTCCTTGAGGGCACCGGCGATATAGACGAGAAGTCCGGTCGCTACCAGTTTCGCAAGATTGTAGAAGGCACCTTGCCACCCGATGTACTTGGCTTGGTCCGAATCGGACAGTTCCGCCATGTAGAGTCCGTCCAGGGCGATATCATGAGTGGCGCCGCTGAGGGCGACCACGGTGAGCAGGGCGATGCAGACCGCGAAGAAGACCGGGAGCTGCAAGGCCAGGGCGACCAGTCCGAGACCGGTACCGCAGACCAGCTGGGTGATGACCACGATGGTTTTCTTATATCTGACGAGTTCAAGGAGCGGGCTCCAGAGGAATTTCAAGGTCCATGGGAACATGACGATGGAGGTCCAGAAGGCGATCCTTCCGTCATCGATGCCCATTCCTTTGAACATGAGCACGCAGACCATGTTCAGGATCACGAAGGGAAGGCCCATCGCGAAGTAGGCCGAAGGTACCCATTTGAGCGGGTGAATCGTTTTTGTGGCGTTGTTCATTTCTTCTGTGTTTCTATTTTGATTCATGGCTATGGAAATTCTAGTGCTTAGGGCCTTATGAAGCTTGTTGAAATGGTGAGCTTCAGACACCGTTCGAAACTTGAAAACCTTTCAAAAATAAAATGGATTTACTTATAAAACAAATATTTCCGTCAATGTTTTGCCAAATTAAAAAAATGTGCAGATTTTACGTTTTCTGGGGGTCCGGATCGTTTTCTGGTGTGTCTTGAATATGTCTTCGGAGAAGAAAATAGAGAAAATGGACACTTTACAACTAATAAAATATTTCAACTGCAAAACGACTGAAAAGGAAGAACAGGAAATTTTTGACTGGTTGGCAGATGACGCTGACGGCAGTCATCAGGAACTTTATCATACTACGCGGATGGCCTGGGCTGGTCTTGTAATTCACAGTCCGAAAGTTTCCGCTGCAGTTTCTCCTGTTGAGCAAAAGATTGAAACCGGTTCCGGTATCTGGAGGAAAATCTTCCGTGCTATGGCTGGCGTGGCTGCCGCAGTCCTTCTTGTCGCCGGTACGGCCTTCTATATGAAAGATCATGCTTTGGATGGCGCTTCAGAGAAGGTGCTTATGGCTTCAGTTCCTGTTGGACAGACTTTTGAACTGATTCTTGAGGATGGTACCTCCATGTTCATGAATTCAGGTACGAAGGTGGAGTATCCCGCTCTTTTTTCCAAGGACAGCAGGAAAGTGAAGGTGCTTCAGGGTGAAGTTCTTTTCGATGTGACAAAGGATGAAAAGCGTCCTTTCATCGTCGAGACCTTTGCCTCTGATATCAAGGTGCTTGGAACGAAGTTCAATGTGACGGTCGAGCCGGAAGACGAGTATTGCTCTACGGCACTGCTGAGGGGATGCGTCCGGGTCGACAGCAAGTATCAGAAGACTAGTGTGACGCTGGAGCCGAACATGATCGCATCTTTCTGCCATGGACAGATGTCGGTAGATAGCTTCTCCGATCAGTCTGCATTTACAAATTGGACAAAAGGACTTATCAATCTTCAGAATGTCAGTTTTGAAGATCTGATGAAGAAATACGAGAAAGCTTTCAATGTGAATATCGTGATTGACAGGAAAGATGTTCCTGAAATCTCATATTCTCGTGGAAAGATCAGGGTAGCTGACGGTGTGGAACATGCGTTGAATGTACTGCAGATGGCATCGGACTTCTTCTATACCCGCGATTTTGAAACGAATACGATCTATATAAGGTAGCGGAGACGTCCTTATTGTAAGTATCGCGACATCTACATTGATCAAATAATAAACACATGCAATAAAACTAATCAACAAGTCATGAACAAACATCTCATTTCACATGTTTTAAGGTTGTTCATTGTCATCATGCTCCTGCCTTTCGTTTCTGCTCCAGCATCAGCGGACTCGAACAAAGGTATCTCATTGGCACTGACTAATGAGACATTAGAGGTCGTACTTGATGCCATTGAGCAGCAGACCAGCTATCTTTTCCTGAATGACCAGGTCGACATGACCCGTAGACTTACCGTCAACGTTCAGAATCAGCCGATTGAAAAGGTGCTGGATCATATTTTCAAAGGAACGAACACTGTATGGAAAATTTCAGGCGTGAACATCTACATTTCTAAGCAGGAAGTTCAAGATGACAAGAACATCGTATCTGGTGTCGTCATCGACGCAACTGGCTTTCCTGTCATCGGATGCGGTGTTATGGTGAAAGGAACCTCTCTCGGTGCCAGTACTGATCTTGACGGAAAGTTCGAGTTTGAACTTCCAGAAGGAGCCAAGGTACTTGAAATCACTTGTCTGGGATATGCCAGCCAGGAAATCACTATCGGAAACCAGAGAAAATTCAACATTACTCTTCAGGAAGATTCCATCATGCTTGAAGAGACTGTCGTTACCGCGTTGGGTATCAAACGTTCTGAAAAGGCGTTGTCATACAATGTCCAGCAGGTCAATACGGATGCCATCCTCGGCAACAAAGATGCCAACTTCGTCAATGCACTCAACGGTAAGGTTGCAGGTTTGAATATCAATGCTTCCTCTTCCGGTGTCGGAGGCGCTTCCAAGGTCGTGATGCGTGGTATGAAATCTATCTCGCAGTCTTCCAATGCGCTCTATGTCATTGATGGTGTACCTATGTACACTTCTGCTGCAGAGGGAGGAAAACAGTTCGATTCACAAGGTTCTACTGATCCGATCGCTGATCTGAACCCGGAGGATATCGAGTCCATCTCGGTTCTTACAGGTGCAGCGGCTGCCGCTCTTTATGGTTCCGACGCCGCCAACGGTGCAATCGTCGTGACGACCAAGAAGGGTGCTGAAGGTAAGACTAGAGTGACTGCAACGGCTGGTGTAGAAATCATGAATCCGTTCAAGATGCCGAAGTTCCAGAATCGGTACGGTACTGGAGACCTGAATTCATCCATCGGTTCCAATGTGCGTAGCTGGGGTCGCCTGATGAATGAAGCGAACAATCCGAAATATTCTCCGAAAGATTATTTCCAGACCGGTGTCACCAATACTGAAAACGTTTCTCTTTCTACAGGTACATCCAAGAACCAGACTTATCTTTCCGGTTCCGCTATCGATTCCAAGGGTATCGTACCGAACAACGGTTACCACAGATATAACTTCACTTTCAGAAATACGACCAACTTTCTGAATGACAAGATGCACCTGGATCTCGGATTCAGCTACATTCTTCAGAGAGACCGTAACATGACGAACCAGGGCACCTATAACAACCCGCTTGTCGGAGCCTACATTTTCCCGAGAGGAAACGATTGGGAAGATGTCAGAATGTTTGAAAGGTATGATCCGACCAGAAAACTTTCCACACAGTATTGGCCGGTAGGTGATGCCGGAATGACCATGCAGAATCCTTACTGGATCAATTACCGTAACTTGCGTGAAAACCGCAAGGACCGCTTCATGGTGAATGCCGCTTTGTCCTACGATATACTCGACTGGTTGAATATTGTAGGTCGTGTCAGAATGGATAACTCCAACAATAAATATACGGAGAAATTCTATGCAACGACTTATACTCAGTTGACAGAGGGTTCCGAGAACGGTCTCTATGGTATCGAGGAGTCCAACAATCGTCAGATTTATGCTGACTTCCTCGTGAACATTGACAAGAGATTCAATGATGACTGGACTTTGAAGGTCAATCTGGGTACTTCCATTTCCGACATGTATTTCGATGCCATGAAGAACAGAGGTCCTATCGCTGACGGTATGATCACTGATGAAAAACCGGGTCTCGCTAATGTTTTCAATATCCAGAACCTCAGTAACTCCAAGAAGACCACTCGTCTTCAGTCCGGATGGAGAGAGCAGACTCAGTCCATCTTCGGTTCTGCAGAGGTCGGCTTCAAGAATACTTACTTTCTTACCGTGACGGCACGTAATGACTGGCCTTCCCAGCTTGCTGGCCCTCATTCCAACAAGAAGAGTTTCTTCTATCCTTCAGTCGGAGGTTCTGTCGTGATTTCTGAACTCATCCCTCAGATGCCTAAGAATCTTGAATATATCAAGATCAGAGGATCTTATGCGTCTGTCGGTACAGCTTTCCAGCGTTTTATCGCAAATCCACGCTATACTTGGAATACTTCAGGACTTTCCTGGAATACTCAGACCCAATATCCGATGTATGACTTGAAGCCGGAGTTGACTAATTCATGGGAGGTCGGTCTCACCATGAGGTTCCTTCAATACTTCAATATGGATCTGACATACTATCATACCAACACTTTGAACCAGACTTTCGATCCGAAGATTTCCACAGGTTCCGGTTCTTCAAAGATTTTCATCCAGTCCGGTAACGTGATGAACCAGGGTGTCGAGTTCACTTTAGGTTTCGACAAGACCTGGAAAGAGAAATATACATGGAATTCCAACTTCACGCTCTCTGCCAATCAGAACAAGATCATTTCATTGGCAAAGAATGTGATCAATCATCAGACGGGCGAACGTTTCAGCGTTGATGTCCTGGATATGGATGGTATCGGTCAGGCACACTTCCTGCTCAAGGAAGGTGGTACATTGGGTGATCTCTATTCACTCAGAGACTTCAAGTATGATTCCAATGGAAATATTTTCGTCAACGAGGACGGAACCATTACTCCGGAAAACATCACTGATGCTTCCCGTTATGTGAAACTTGGAAGTGTTCTTCCGAAAGCCAATCTCGCATGGAGAAATGACTTCAGGTTCGGAGGCTTCAACTTCGGTTTCCTCATTACGGCAAGGATTGGAGGTATCGTCTATTCCAGCACTCAGGCCATCCTCGACTATTATGGTGTATCTGAGGCTTCTGCAGCAGCACGTGATAATGGAGGCGTAATGATCAACGGTGGCGATCTGGTGGATGCCAATAAATGGTTCACTTCTGTCGGCGGTCCGAATCCGGTGCCTACGATGTATACCTATTCTGCAACCAACGTACGTCTCCAGGAGGCTTCCATCGGTTATACGATTCCGAGAAAAGTACTTCATGACGTATGCGAGCTCAACCTTTCCATTGTAGGACGTAACCTGTGGATGATCTACAGTGCCGCTCCTTTCGATCCTGAGGCTATCGCCACAACCGGAAACTACTATCAGGGTATCGACCACTTCATGATGCCATCACTCAGAAACTTCGGTTTCAATATAAGACTTACATTCTAATGACCGTGAACATGAAAAAAAGTTTTAAGATATTGCTTTTCAGTCTGGCTGTAGTTCCGGTGGCTTGCACCGGAAATTATCTGGATATCAATTCCAATCCATATGAGCCGGGCAAGGAAGATATGAGTACCGACGGATATGATGTCGGATCTGCTATGTCTGCGATTGCCGGTACGGTAGTCTCTACAGATGTCAATACAGCACAGTTTACCGACTGCCTCCTTGGAGGTCCTCTCGGCCGTTATTATTCTTCCTCTATCGGAAGTGAAACCACTGTCGACAACAATAATGCGACAGATGACTGGACCAGGGTATTCATGGCCAGCGATGAGCTGATCCCGAAACTCTATTCCAACCTCAGGGAGGTGCAGTCGCTTACGGAAGATCCTGTAATTCTTTCTGTTGCGAATGTAATCAAAGTAGCAGCCATGAGCCGTGTCACCGATACTTATGGTCCAATTCCTTACTCAATGATCGGTGTAGGCGGTCAGTTGAAGGTCAAATATGACAGTCAGAAAGAAGTCTATGAAAAATTCTTCGAAGAACTTACTGAAGCTGTCAAGGTCTTTACTGAGAACAAAGCTGGATTCTCACCGAAAGCTGATCCTGTCTATGGCGGTTCTTCTGAGAAGTGGTGCAAGTTCGCCAACTCCCTCAAACTCCGGCTTGCGATGCGTATCGTCTATGCAGAGCCTGAACTTTCCAGAAAAATGGCGGAAGAGGCCGTGAACCATGAAATCGGTGTATTCACTTCAAATGCTGATAACGCCAGACTTATTGCCAAGCAGTTCGGAGAGAAAGGCAATCCGCTCTATACCGCTATCAAGTACAACCAGGTGGCCGGAACGAATACTGGTGGAGATACTCATGTCGCTGCTGATATCACAACTTACATGAATGGTTATCAGGATCCTCGTCGTGCGAAATATTTCGTGCCGTCTCTCTTTGAAGATGAGCAGTACAGGTATGTCGGCATGCGTGTCGGTATTGTGCGTCCTCCTTTGAAGCCGAACGGTTGCAAATATTCAGGAGTGAATATCTCCCCTCTGGATGATATTGTCTGGATGAATGCGGCTGAGGTCGCTTTTCTCAAGGCAGAGGCACAGGCAGTCTTCGGATTCGAGATGGGAGGTGCCGCAGAAGATTTTTATAATGATGGTATCCGTCTTTCTTTCCAGCAGTGGGGCGTGAACGGAGCGGATGCTTATCTGGCAGATGCTGCTCTCAAGCCGGGAACCTATACGGATCCGCTTTCTCAGAACAATTACTCCAAAGTCCTTTCAGAGGTGACCATCAAATGGATGGAAGATGCTCCAGTTGAAGAAAAGCAGGAGAGGATTATCATCCAGAAGTGGATCGCAAACTTCAATCTCGGCAATGAGGCCTGGGCTGATTATCGACGTACAGGCTTCCCGCACTTCATTCCGGCTTCGGAAGAAGGTAATAAGTCCCAGGTGGTTGACAATGAACTTGGTCCTAGAAGGATGAAATATCCATTGATCGAGTCCACGAACAACTCTGAAAACTACCAGGAAGCTGTCAATACTTATTTTAAAGGCCAAGACAATATGGCACAGCGTGTATGGTGGGATTGTAATCCTAGAATCTGGAAAAAATAATTCTCATCAGAAGAAACTGAAAATCAAATGAAAATGTCAGAAATGAAAAAAATACTGATCCCTTTTGTAGCTGTCTCTGTGTTGCTGACAGCTTGCACCTGGAATGATTACAAGCCCCTTGACTTCATCCAGAAGACTCCTCAGGAGCTTGATCCGGAAGGATATGCGGCACATCTTGCCGCTGTGAAGGAGTTCAAGACGACAGAACACGATCTGATGCTGGTCGGTATGGAAGGTTCCGCTGCCGCTATCACCTCACAACCGTCCCATCCGATGTCCATGCCGGACAGTGCCGATTATCTCATCATCAGGAATCCTCTCGAACTGCATGTCTCACAGGCATCGGAACTTAAGGAAGTCTATGAAAAGAAGGGTACTAGATCCTTGGCCTATATTGATCTTGGTGTTCTCAGAAAAGCGTGGGAACTGATTCAGGACAAAAGAGAGGAAGAAGGAAAGGCCCCTTCATCTGAGCAGGAAACCATCGAGTGGTTCACTGCTGAGACCAATCGTCTGCTTACTTCCTGTGACAAGTACGCTTATCATGGCATCGTTTTTTCTGCAGAAGGTGTTCCGGACAAGGCTCAGGAAGTTTTCCTCGAGGTCGTTGATAAGTGGTCTGGATCACATAGCGACAAAGAACTCTTCTTCAGAGGCTCCGTCAGAAATGTCGCCGATCAGAAACTGCTTGAGAAATGCAGCCATGTAATCATAGTTGCCGGTACAAATGCAACTGTCGGTGAACTTTCTTTGCATACGACTCGTATCCTTGGTTCTTCCAAGGTCAAGGATAGAGTCCTCATGGAAGTGACCGTTCCTTCATCAGCCACACCTCAGCAGGTCGGTGCTACTCCTCAGATTGCTGCCGAGTGGGTGAAGACGAACAAGACTCACAGGAAATTCACACCGAAAGGAGTCGTTGTCGCCAACGGCCAGGATGATTATTACCGCAATGAAATGATTTTCGTGAACATCCGTGAAGCTATCAGAATTTTGAATACAGTAAACGAATAGATGATATGAAACATACAGGTTTATATACATTTTCGCTGGCCCTTCTTGTACTTGCCGGTTGCAGCAGAGAAGAAAGGCTGTTCGAAAACAAGGTTTTCATCGCAGCAGACAGTTTCAAGAATGAAGTGAGGGTCGCTGTGGATGAAGATATCAAGACAATGGAAAGAAGCATTTCCGTCGCTGTCGCCCAGCCGGAAGATAGGGATATCGAAGTTTCTTTCGTGGAGAAACCGGAATATCTCGAGACCTACCGTCAGGCATTCTATGATGAGGAAGCGGAACTGCTTCCTGCAGCTAATTACGACCTCGGTGATTTGAAGGCACTGATCAGGAAGGGTGCGGTAAAGAGCGATCCGGTCTCTTTCTCCTTCACGAATCTTGGAAAGGAGAATCTGGATTATACAAAATCCTATGTACTTCCGGTTTCGATCGTTTGTGATGCCTTGCCGGTACTTGAACGTTCAAAGACCATGTATTTCGTCATCAAGAAGGCTTCTCTCGTCAATGTTGTCGCTGACATGAACACGAATATGGCATGGCCGGAGTGGGGAAGTTTCGAGCAGGTCAAGAATCTTCGGAAATTCACTATGGAAGCTTTGATCAATTTCCACGCTTTCAATAACAAGAGCAAGATCCACACGATCATGGGTATCGAGGATTGTTTCCTTATTCGTGTCGGTGATGTCACTATCCCTACAAACCAGATTCAGGTTGCCGCCGCATATCGTGATGAAGAGGGTAACTCAATTTACAGAAAGGACGTGACCAGTGCCGCACTCCAGCTCAAGACAGACCGCTGGTACCATCTGGCTGTCACCTTTGATGAAGGTCAGATCAAGGTTTACCTCGACGGTAAGGAAAAAGCTTCCGGCAGCGTCAATCCTATTGCCAACAGACCTAATCCGGATGTAGAAGGTGGTCTCGAGGCTGTGCGTTTCGATGCCGTGAACATGATGGTACCGCATTCTGATGAGTCTGATGGTAAACCTCGTTGCTTCTGGATCGGCTATTCTTATGACAAGGATCGTAGTCTGGACGGTATGATTACCGAGGCACGTGTCTGGAACAAAGTCCTCACTGAGGAAGAAATCAACGCTCCCGGTCATTACTATAAACTTTATGATTTCGAGAAGGATCCTTCACTCCTGGCATACTGGAAATTCAACGAAGGAACCGGTAAGAATGTAAAGGATTATTCCATGTATGGGAATGATCTTACTGGAGACCATGACTTCGTCTGGTATCCGGTATCACTTCCACAGGAATAGCACTGATATTTCCCCGAACACTTATACGAATAACGAATCTTTATAAGCAAAAACATTAATTCACTAATTCTATTAAATTTTCATCTTTATGAAACTCAAAAACATTTTTGGCAGCATGGTTGCCGCTTCTTTAGCGCTCCTTACTACCGCATCCTGCCAGAAGGCAGAAGAAGTTATGGACACATTGTCCGTCAGTCCTGACAAGACCTTGATCCTGGCAGCGAAGGACAATGCGGACGTTACTCTCAATGTGACCACAAATGTAGAAACTTGGGAATTTACAGCTCCAGAGTGGATCACTGGAACAAAGAATGGTAATGCACTTGTTCTCAAGATCGCCGACAATACCGTTACCGAGGAAAGGTTCGGTAGAATCACCATTACAGCCGGAAAAGCTTCTCCGGTCAAGATTGCTGTACAGCAGGCTGCCGCCGAAGAGAGCGAACCTGTAGTTCCGTCTGATGTTCAGGCAACTATCGTTGCTGATACTCAGATGAATATTTACATGGATAAGGAGTTCAATGCGAGTCTCAAGGTCAAAATGACTGTCGCTGAACCTGCTGCAGAAGAAATGCAGGCAAAACTCATCTTCGATGCAGAGCATCTTTCTGAGTTTGTCTTTGTTTCAGGCAAAGATGTGCAGCTTTTCCCGGAGCAGGGCGTCAATCTTGAGAATGCTGTTCTTACCATCGAGAAAGGCCAGACTGAATCCGCAGAACTGGAGCTCAACATCAAGGGTAACGCTGATATGCAGAACGGTGTCGGTTATCTTGTTCCGATCCTCGCTCAGCCGGTCAAGAACGTCAGCTTCACTGATAAGACCGAGCGTGCTGATTTCATTGTCGTGAGGAAGAATCTCAGGGAAGTCAAGAACGTCCTTTATTTCGAGGTCAACGATGTCAATCCGCTGAATGCTCTCGAGTATGTTCTTGAGGACGGAACTCCGTTCTATGATGCTGTCATCCTTTTCGCTGCCAACATCAACTATGATTCAAGCAACGATGTTGTCTATCTCCACAACAACCCTAACGTACAGGCTCTCCTTGACCAGACTGAAACATATCTCCAGCCGCTCCGTAAGGCAGGTATCAAAGTTTACCTCGGTCTTCTCGGAAACCATGATGCAGCTGGTCTCTGCCAATTGTCAGACTGGGGTGCAGAGCAGTGGGCTAAAGAAGTCGCTCAGGCCTGCAAGGAGTACAAACTTGATGGTGTGAACCTTGATGATGAGTATTCTTCAAGCCCTCTCATGGGTAACCATTGGTTCACTTCTCCAAGTGGAGCTGCCGGTTCACGTCTTTGCTACGAGTTGAAGAAGGCTCTCAAGGAGGAGTGCTACTGGCCGACAGAAGTTTCTTACTTCGCATGGGGTAACCTTTATCATTGCTCAAATGTAAAAGACCAGAAAACAGGTGTCGAGTATCAGCCGAAAGATTTCATCGACTTCTATGTCGCTAACTATGGTAGTTCATCAGAACCTTATGGTGGCCTTACCAGAAAACAGTGCTCAGCAAAATCCTTCGAGCTTAACCGTGGATACGGTAGCTGCTCTGTAGAGGCTGCAAGAGGCTTCAAAGAACAAGGATATGGTTGGGTCATGTGGTTCGCATTCAATCCTTGCCCAGGTAGCCATACCGAGAATCGTAGATCTTCTGTCTCTGTTATGAACAATGTCGCACAGGGTCTCTATGATATGAAACTCAAGCCTGAACAGCACTATTACAAGAAGATCGGAGAAGGTGAATATGATCCGAAACCATATAAATTCGAATAATTCAATCTTAAACTTTAAAGAACACTGAAACATGAAGAAATTTATTTTTGCCGCAGCTGCCATTCTCATGGCAGTTGTCGGCTGCAAAGAAGAAAAGACGCTTGACGTTCCCGAGCAGGATAGCATTGAACTTTCAGCTGAAACCGCTACAGTCAAGGAAGAAGGCGGTCACGTGAATGTAATGGTATCCAGTTCAGCTGATTGGACATTGACTTCTGCAGAAGAGTACGATTGGGCTGCTCCTTCTATCAAAGAAGGTAAGGATGGTGATGTCGTCAAATTTGAAGTAAAGGAAAATTACAAGGAGACGAAAGTCGCTGAGTTTGTGTTCCATGCAGGTAAAGCGACTGCAAAGTTCACGATCACTTCCGTAGCAGGAGAACTTCCTGCAGTGAAGATCCTTTCAGAGCAGGATATCAAGTATTCTTTTGAAGGAGGCAAACTTGAAGTCAAGATTTCAGCTCCGGTGCATTACCGTGCATTGAAAATCACTACCGCTCCTGATTCAAAGGAATGGTTGGAGTACAAGACCACTTTGAAAGGTTCTGAGGAAAACGAGGCGATCGCTCATTTCGTAGTGAGTCCACTTGCAGGTCTTGAGGATCGTAGCGCAGAAATCACCGTTTCTGCAGAAGGTCTCGTTTCTGCTACAGTCAAACTCACTCAGCTTGCAGAACGTGTTCTCCGTACCGATAATTCTGTCTACAAGGCAGAACTCAAAGGTGGCAATATCGAGGTACTCATGGAAACTAACGTCGACTACAAGGTTGAGATCGCAGCAGATGGCAAGGATTGGCTGACATACGGCAAAAAAGATGGTAACAAGGAGATATTCACAGCCGCAGCTCTCGAGTCCGGCAGCAGGTTGGGTACAGTTACCTTTACCCAGACCAATGCCGAGGAAGGCAAGGATCCTCTCGTCGCAGAAATCAAGGTTTCCCAGACAGTGTGTCTGATCAGTTGGGCAGTTCAGATGAACAAAGCTCGTCTTTTCCCTAAGTGGGAAGATGCTCGTCCCGCTAGCTCATACCGTCAGTTCACTCTTGAGACTCTCTTCAATCCGAGTGATTTCAATAGAAGTTCCGGCGGAATCTTCACTGTAATGGGAGTTGAAGGTAAGTTCCTTCTTCGTTTCGGAGATATCGGAAATCCTGTCGATCATCTTCAGCTTGCACTTGACGGCGGTAATTATAACCTTGATCCTAAATTCGAGCCGAATACATGGTATCACCTTGCAGTTACTTACGATGCAGGTAAAATCATTGTCTATGTGAACGGAAAGCCTGCAACATGCCAGGGTGCTTCTTCATTCCAGGATAAGAATGGACGTACTTCTGTCAACATTTTCCCTGGATGGAGCTATGAACCTAGCGGCAGTCGTACATTCTGGTATGGTTATTCCTACAATAAGGACCGTGACTTCCGTGGTCTCATGACAGAGATGCGTGCTTGGAACAGGTGTCTCACAGCAGAAGAGATCAATGCTCCGAACCATTTCTATACGGTTGATGAAAAGGCAGACGGCCTGTTGACTTACTGGAAATTCACAGAGGGACAGGGTACTACCATTGCCAACAAGGCAACCGGAAAGGATGCCATTGCCGGCAATCCTCTCCATGGTGAGACTAACATTCAAGAGATCAGACAGGGCTACAATACCATCAACAAAGGTGACGATGGCATCAAATGGGTAGAGGTTTCTCTTCCATTATAGTCAGTATCTGGCGATATGACCTGAAGAAGGGCGAGGAATCTTGATTCCTCGCCCTTCTTGCAGTTCTGTTATCGTTAGAGATAATCTTTGAGCTCTTTTCTCAGGATTTCCAGCATCTTCTGGATTTCCCGTTTTACCTTGCGTGGTGACACATTATATTTTGCGGCGATTTCATCATAGGTCAGGTCTTGGAAACGGCTTGAGATGAAGATGCTGCGGGATAGTTCGGAACAGTTTCTCAGCCGGTTCACGAAAATGTTGCGGATTTCGTTCTCGAAAAGAATTCCCATATTGTTATGGACGAGAAAATTGATATCCATCATCATCGCTTTGTAGGCACTTTCCTGCATCTGCTGGTGGATACGCATGTGGTTCGTCTGATCACGGAGATGGTTGAGACATCTGTTCTTGATGCTCTGCAGGATATAGACCTCTGGAATTTCCGTCAGTCTGATCTGCTCACGATTGTCCCAGAAATTGGTGAAGCTTTCGTCGACAATGTCTTCCGCAATGATGTTGTCCCTGACATAGGACCTGGCAATGGAACAGAATCTACCCCTGTATTTAGTATAGAGATTACTGAATTCTTGACAAGATATGATGTCTTTAGCCATATGATCAAAGCAGCAAATGAACTCCCGTAGGGAGTTCTGGTAAAGATAGGCATTCTGGAGCAAATAAAAAAGAATTGGTGGATATAGCCGAATAATTATGCTATAAATCCCCTTGAAACTAATGTTTCAAGGGGATTTATAGTCTTTTATTCAGCTCTCAGCCTATACGAAACTGCTCAGAAGCTTCATTTTTCCGTCTGGAACGATCCGGATCTCCTGCGTGCTGGCAGGGATGAGCATGGTCTCGCCGCGGTGAAGCGGAACAGTGTTGCCTTTGTTGTCCTTGACCATACCGGAGCCTTCCGTGCAGATGAGGATCAGGAAGGTGTCCAGATAGGACAGATCCTTGTGGAACGGACGGTCAAGGTCCAGCAGGGATGTCGTGAAATGCTCGCACTGCACCAGTACGCATTCTTCATTCATATGGTGCTTGTACTGGGTCTTGTAGTCATCATGGACCGTATAGTCGATGGCGTCCTTGGCCAGTTCCGTGTGCAGCTCTCTCGGCTTCCCGTCCAGTCCGAGACGTCCGTAGTCGTAGATACGGTAGGTGATGTCTGAAGTCTCCTGGATTTCGGCAAGGAAAGTGCCGGCGCAGATCGCATGGATACGTCCTGCTGGGAGGTTGTAGACATCTCCTGCCTTCACGTTGTGACGGGCGATGACATCGGTGATGGTATTGTCAGCTACACGTTGTTCGTACTCTTCCGGAGTGATCTTCTTGCTCAGGCCGGACAGCAGGTGAGCGTCCGGCTTGGCGTCGATGATGTACCACATCTCAGATTTTCCTTTGGAGCCGTTGTGGCGCACGGCAGCCAGCTCGTCATCCGGATGCACCTGGAGAGAAAGGTCTTTCTCAGCATCGATGAACTTGATCAGAAGCGGGAATTCATTACCGTTCTTGAGCCAGTTGCTTTTGCCGATGAGCTGCTCCTTATATCTGTCGATGAGTGCAGTGATGTTCTTCCCTGCCAATGGACCGTTGGCTACGATGGACTCGTGTCCCTTGACTCCGGAGAGTTCCCAGCTTTCGCCAATCTTCTCCTGATCCGTTTCAATGCCTTTGAAGCCCGGTATGCCGCTGCCGCCCCAGATGACGGTCTTGAGGTAAGGCTCGAACTTCATCGGATACAGGAGATCCTCACCGGCGTCCAGACGGTCCAGCGCGAAGAGCCATGCACCGGTAGAGATGGCCTTGCTGGCTCCCATCTTGGAGAGGCAGACACCGATTCTTTTCTGCGGATCATAGGTAACCTCCTCATCGCTGCCGTAGATCTTGATCTTGCGCTCGCTGCCTTTCGCGAAGGCTGCGAACTCTTCTTCATTGTCCAGGTCATAGACTTCCATCTGGACACGGTTCAGCTCATCTCCGCCAAGCGTGTGCATCTTGGATCTGAGGGAAGCGAGGAGCCCCGGCATGATGTATTTCTTGGCAGCGGTGATGCCTCCGCCGATCACGATGAGGCCGTCGGTCAGGGTCACGGCTGTCGCCATGGCGTCACCGGCTACTTCTCCCATCTTGCGGAAGGCTTCTTTTGCGGCTTCTACGTTTCCTGGAATCTTGCCTTCAGCGATGTCGTAGATGTCTTTCGGTTCGAATTTGTGGTCCTTGTCACCGGAAATCTCCGCATAGACACGTTTCACGGCTCTGACGGCAACTCCTTCTTCGACGATGATGTTGCGGTCATCCTTGTGAGGCAGACAGAAGGTCTCCACGCAGGAATTGTCTCCACGGTTGAGTTCTCCGTTGACGACGACACCGATACCGAAGCCGGTGCCGAATGTATAACCGATCAGGTTCCTGTAGCGTTTGGCACTGCCGGCCGCTTCAAGACGGGCGTTGATTTCCGGGAGCATGCCTCCGACTGCTTCTCCGTAGCCGAAAAGATCGCCGTCGTTGTTGATGAAGACCGGCACGCCGAAGGTGCGGCTGAGGAAAGGTCCGAGTGCCACACCGTCACGGAAGGACGGAAAGTTCGGAAGATAGCCGCCGATGATTCCGTGCGGATAGTCCGCAGGTCCAGGGAAGGCGAAACTGATGGCATCCGGCTCGCAGCCGATGGCTTCGATGATGGCCTTGAAGCCTTTGACCATGGTCTGGAGGCAAAGGTCCAGCTCAGAAGAATTGGATGGTAGGGTAATAGGTGCGGTGATGAATTCACCGCCTCTCATGGCTCCGAAAACCATGTTCGTACCCCCTGCGTCCAGGGTCAGCACTACACGGTTGTCGTTTCTGTAATCTTTCATATCGTTATTTCTAAGTGTTTTCAATGGGCCGGAACATCACGGCTTCATGGATAGTTGTTCCTTGCAAAAATAGTGATTCTTTTGTCATTTTCCAGATTTATACCTGCTTTCTTGCGGGGAAAGAAACTCGGGGATTCATATGAATAGCAGGCTGACGGCCATGATGGCCATGCCTCCGATCACTCCGGCGACACCCAGATGGTGGTGGCCGTATCTTTCCGTACCAGGCAGCAGCTCATCGAAAGAAATGTAGACCATGATTCCGGAAACGAAGGCCAGCAGGGCGGCGTTCAGGGTCGGGGTCCAGAAAGGGCGGAGGAAAAGGTAGCCCAGAATTGCGCCGGCTGGTTCCGCCAGGCCGGAAAGGAAGGAATAGGCAAAGGCTTTCCTGCGGTCTCCGGTCGCATGGTAGATCGGAACGGAAACGGCGATGCCTTCCGGAATGTTGTGGATGGCGATCGCGAAGACGATGGGAAGCGCGACGTCCCAGTTCGTCAGGGCGGAAGCGAAGGTGGCCAGACCTTCCGGGAAGTTGTGGATGGCGATGGCCATCATCATCATGATGCCGGTCCGCTTGAGCTTCTTCTTATCTTTTTCCCGGTCCAGGTGAGTATAGTCGCTGTCCTGATGGACTTCGTGCGGATTCTCTTCTTCCGGAACCAGCCAGTCGATCAGGGCGATGAAGGCGATGCCCAGGAAGAAGGTTCCCAGCATGATCACTTCAGCCAATCTTCCGGAGTGCAGTCCGGACAGCAGTCCGACGGATTCCGGCATGAGTTCCATGAAGGAGACGTAGATCATGACACCGGCACTGAGGCCGAGCGCACCGGACAGGAATTTGGTGTTTGTCTTCTTCGCCAGGAAGGCGATGAGACTGCCGATACCGGTGGAGAGTCCGGCCAGCAAGGTCAGCCCGAAGGCGATCCAGATTTCAGTACTAGTGTTGTCCATATGTTCTGTCTTATCGTGCTAAAGGTATGTATATTTCCGGAAGGATGTTCATCTTCCTTTGCAAAATCAATAAAATGAGTATTAAAAGCATTACCTTTGCGGTCTGAACATTGTCAATATGGATAGAAATAACCAGTGGCTCGGACATTTCGTCTGCTTTGCGGCATACGCTATCTTCGGGTTCAATATCATCATCTGCAAAGATCTTACTTCCGGGGGAGTGATCTCACCTTTCGGCCTTTTCCTCCTCAGGTCGGTATTTGCCGGAGCCTTGTTCTGGCTGACTTCCTTCTTTCTGCCGAAAGAGAAGGTGGACAGGAAGGATTTTCCGAAGATCTTCGCGGCGTCTTTTCTGGGCTTCTTCCTGACACAGATCACTTTCCTGATGGGAATTCCGCTGATCACTCCGATGGACTGCTCCATCATCGTGACGACTTCTCCGATCTTCACCATGCTGATCGCGGCGGTCGTGCTCAAGGAGCCGATCACCGTCAAGAAAGCCGGGGGAGTGGCCTTGAGCTTCGCTGGTATCCTTTTCCTGATCTTCAACAGCGTGGCCAGTTCGAACGGTGTGACGGAAACGACGCCGCTCGGCATCATTCTGCTGATCGGAAACAGCCTTTCGTTCTCCTTGTACCTGGGTATCTTCAAACCGCTGATCGCCAAGTATTCACCGGTGACTTTCATGAAATGGATCTTCCTCTTCTCCACTGTCCTGGCTTTGCCGATGGGGGCGAAGGAGGTGGTTGCCTTCGATTATGCGGTGCAGTCCTCTTCTTTCTACTGGGAACTGGGCTATCTGGTCTTCTTCGCGACTTTCATGGCTTATTTCCTCATCCCGATCGGCCAGAAGAGAATCCGTCCGACATTGGTCAGCATGTACACCTATGTGCAGCCGATCATTGCCACGGTCATCAGTATCTGCATCGGAATGGATCAGCTTAACTGGCAGAAGATTCTGGCGGCTTCCATGGTAGTGGCAGGTGTTCTGCTGGTCACTTTCAGCCGCTCGGCTGCTGATGTTCCTGAGAAGGGGAAGATGCTCCCTCCTGAAAAATAGAACTTATGTTCCGGAACAGATACGGCAACCATTACAGAAATCTCGTCAGACTCGGTTTACCGATCATGGTCGGGCAGCTGGGGATGATCGTGCTGGGTTTCGCGGATACCATCATGGTGGGACATCATGGTACGGATGATCTTGCGGCGGCCAGTTTCGTGAACAACATGTTCGGTCTGGTCATCGTGTTCTCGACCGGCTTTTCCTACGGTCTGACGCCTTTCATCGGCAGTCTCTTCGGAAAGGGACGGACGCAGGACATCGGCAGGGATTTCAAGAACGGGCTGCTGGCGAACATTGCCATGGGCCTGCTGCTGACCGGCCTGATGACGCTGCTGTATTTCCATCTGGACCGGCTTGGACAGCCGGAGGACCTGCTGCCATTGATCCGACCTTATTATCTGGTCCAGCTGGCCTCATTGACCTTTATACTGGCTTTCAACGCTTTCAAGCAATTCTCGGACGGTATCACGGATACGGTCACGCCGATGTGGATCATGATCTCTGCGAATCTGCTCAACATCGTCGGGAACTGGCTGCTGATCTACGGAAAATGCGGACTGCCGGAACTGGGGCTTCTCGGTGCCGGACTCGCGACCTTCATTTCGCGTGTCTTCATGGTACTCGTAGCGGCTGCGGCTTTCCTCTCTTTCCGGCGTTACCGGATCTATCATAGGGGTTTCTTCAAGGTTCCGGCCAGCTGGAAGGTTTTCCTCAATATCGGCAGGCTTGGACTTCCGGTGGCTTTGCAGATGGGTATGGAGACGGCTTCCTTCAGCCTCAGCACCATCATGGTCGGGTGGATCGACAAGATTTCATTGGCTTCACACCAGGTCATGCTGACCATCGGTCAGCTCGGTTACATGCTGTATTACGGGATGGCGGCGGCTGTGGCGGTGCGAGTCAGCAATTTCCGGGGGCAGAACGATGTGAAGAACGTGCGGGATGTCAGCCGCGCCGGTTTCCACCTGATCATGCTGCTGGCGTTCACGGTCAGCGTCTTTGTCTTCGTGCTGCGCGATACGCTCGGTTCCTGGTTCACGGACGATGCTGAGGTGCAGCTGATGGTCGCCCAGCTCATCATTCCTTTCTGCATCTATCAGTTCGGGGACGGCATGCAATGTACTTATGCGAATTCGTTGAGGGGAATCGCGGATGTGAAACCGGTGATGGCGATCGCTTTCCTGTCTTATTTCGTGATCAGTCTGCCGGCCGCTTATATCTTCGGCTTTGTCTTCGACTGGGGCTTGACAGGAATCTGGTTCTCTTTTCCGTTGGGACTGACCAGTGCCGGACTGATGTTCCGTGCGCGTTTCCGCAAGACTTTGCGAGAGGTGGAGAATAACCGCTGATTGCTGAAAGGCCTCGCTCGGGGGATTTCTCGGAACTGGACTGGAGGACTCGGAAGCGGACAGAGGAGATCTTACCGGAACAGGATATATACGAAAAAAGCTCTGAAGAAAAACTCCAGAGCTTTTTTGCGGTGCGGACGAGACTCGAACTCGCGACCCTCGGCGTGACAGGCCGATATTCTAACCAGCTGAACTACCGCACCAGACTTGTCAATCGTTCGCATCATTTTTTCTGATGCGGATGCAAAGGTACGAAAATTTTGATACACTCCAAATTTTTTTGCAAAAAATATCAAAAAAATACATTCGGCTACATTCTACGTCTAAAGTTTGCTAACTTTGTAAGCTTCCTTTTCCAGGGCCGGATGCGGTATTTTCAGTGTAAGCCGCTGGTAGGGAGAAGGTTGCGGAGAATTTAATGGAGAAACTATGGACGAAGGGAACATCATCATCAAAGGAGCGAAGGTAAACAACCTGAAAAACGTGACCGTGGAGATTCCGAGAGGGAAGTTCGTGGTCATTACCGGAATCTCAGGTTCCGGCAAATCCTCCTTGGCTTTCGATACGCTTTTTGCGGAAGGACAGCGCCGTTTTGCGGAGAGCCTTTCTTCCTATGCCCGTCAGTTCCTGGGCCGGATGTCCAAGCCGGATGTGGAACTGATCGAAGGGATTCCGCCGGCAATCGCCATCGAGCAGAAGGTCAATACGAAGAATCCTCGCTCCACGATCGCCACGACCACTGAAATCTATGATTATCTGCGGATGATCTTCGCCCGTATCGGAAAGACTTATTCTCCGATTTCCGGCCAGGAAGTCCGTTGCCATACCGTGACGGATGTCATGGAATACATTCTCGACGGCAAGAGGTCTGCGGTCTATATCCTGGCGGACCTGAATTGGAAAGCCCGCGAGGACAAGGTGGAACTCATGCTGCGCTTGAAGGAGGAAGGTTATTCCCGTTTCTTCACCGACAGGATCCTGAGGATCGAGGAAGTGATGGAAAGAGCCGAGAGCGGTGAGTATCCCGAGGAACTGTATCTGCTGGTCGACCGTCTGAAAATCCCTGCCATTGTAGAGGGTAAGGCTCAGGCCAATGATGGTAGCCCGATGCCGGACCTGGAGTGGGAGGATCTCAACACGCGCCTCCATTCTTCCATCGCCGCCGCTTTCGATGCCGGTCAAGGCATTCTCCGTGTCCGCAAGGAATATGTGGACGGGGAAGGAAAGACCGTGACGGAGCTGGAGGATTTCAATGACCGTTTCGAAGCGGACGGCATGACCTTCGAGCATCCGGATGAATACATGTTCAGCTTCAACAGCCCATTGGGCGCCTGCCCGGTCTGCGGAGGGTTGGGGAAGATCATCGGAATCAGCGAGGATCTGGTCATCCCGGATAAGAGCAAGAGCATCTATGATGGTGCCATCGCCTGCTGGAGGGGAGACAAGATGGGCTGGTTCAAGGATCAGCTGGTGCTGAATGCGGAACGTTATGACGTGCCGATCTTCGTCCCTTACTGCAATCTTGCTCCGGCCCAGAAGGAGGTCATCTGGGATGGAAGGAAAGGGGACAGTGAGGAAACGACCGTCACCGGACTCAACGAATTCTTCAAGTGGGTGGAAGCCAACCGCTACAAGATCCAGTACAAGTTCATGCTCAACCGGTACAGCGGAAAGACCGTCTGCCATGAATGTGGCGGCAGCCGGCTGCGCAAGGATGCACTGTATGTGAAGGTCGGAGGAAAGAACATTCACGAGCTGCTCAGCATGAATGTCGTTCAGCTGATCGGATTTCTGGAAAACATTCAGCTGGACGAGCATGACCGCAAGATCGCGGAGAAGTCGATCGCGGATATCCTGTCCCGCCTGCATTATATCGAAGATGTCGGCCTGGGTTACCTGACCCTGGACCGTACTTCCAATACGCTTTCCGGTGGTGAGAGCCAGCGGATCAACCTGGTGACCGCCCTCGGCAGTTCCCTGGTCGGTTCCATGTATATCCTGGATGAACCGAGCATCGGTCTTCATCCACGCGATACCGAAAGACTGATTTCCGTCCTCAAGAAGCTCCGTGACCTCGGCAATACGGTAGTGGTCGTCGAACATGATGAGGAAATCATGAATGCCGCCGATGAAATCATCGATATCGGACCGAAGGCCGGAATCTATGGTGGAGAAATCGTCTTCCAGGGACCTCTGAAGGCGGAATACAGTCAAGAGACCGTGGACCGCTCCCTGACGCTCCAGTACCTGAAAGGAATCCGTCAGCGCTATGTCCGTGAAAAACGTCCATGGAACTACAGCATTACCGTAGAAGGGGCTATGGAGCATAACCTGAAAGACATTACCGTGAACTTCCCGTTGAATGTGCTGACTGTAGTGACCGGTGTCAGCGGAAGCGGAAAGTCCTCTCTGGTCGGAGATATCCTTTATCCGGCACTTTATCGCCACATCAACCAGTCCGGGGCGGTTCCGGGTACGTTCCGCAACCTCAGCGGCAGCCTGGACCGGATCGATCAGGTCGAATATGTGGATCAGAATCCGATCGGCAAGAGTTCCCGCTCGAACGCTGTCACTTATCTGAAAGTCTATGACGATATCCGTAAACTCCTGTCCGAGCAGCAATATGCGAAGATCAATGGCTATACCCCGTCACATTTCTCCTTCAACATGGATGGAGGCCGTTGCCCGGAATGTCAGGGAGAAGGTTTCGTGAAGATCGGCATGCAGTTCATGGCGGATGTCACGATGGTCTGCGAAGCCTGCGGTGGAAAACGTTTCAAGCCGGATATCCTGGAGGTCAGGTACAAGGGCATGAATGTCGACGACATTCTGAACATGAGCGTTGAGGAAGCGATCGCCTTCTTCGGTGCACAGCCGGAACCGACCGCCCAGCGCATCGCGGAACGGCTTCAGCCGCTGGTGGAGGTCGGACTTTCCTACATCAAGCTGGGACAGAGCAGCAGTACCTTGTCCGGTGGTGAGAGTCAGCGTATCAAGCTGGCCTACTTCCTCTCGCTGAACGATTCTCCGTCAAGAGCGGGAAAACACCAGCACATCCTTTTCATCTTCGACGAGCCGACGACTGGTCTGCATTTCTACGATGTGGAGAAACTGCTGAAATCCTTCGATGCTTTGCTGGCCAAAGGGCATACCATTGTCGTGGTCGAGCATAATCTGGATGTCATCAAGGCAGCGGACTGGGTCATCGACCTGGGCCCTGAGGCCGGAGACAAGGGCGGAAATCTGGTGTACTCCGGCACGCCGGAACAGATGAAGTCCTGCAAGGACTCTCATACCGCCGCTTATCTTTAGACGGCAGAACGGGCATTCTCTTCAACTTCAGGCGGCGGGCAGGATCTCGATGCAGACCATGTCGCTCCTGTTGACCGGAGGACCTGCCTCCATGTACAGGATTCCTTGTCCCGGGTGTTTCAGGTGCAGCACGACACCGCGTCCGTCCCGATCCAAGGTGTAATCATAGAGTCCTCTGGCCTTATCATTCTCCAGTTCTTCCAGCCCGATGTCGAAATTGGCCCAGGACGGACGATATTCACACCAGACATGAAGATCTTCGCCGACCCTGCCTTCCAGGTAACGTCCCGGCAGGATCTTGAATTCCACTTCTTCCAACCGGTCCTGCAGCCCGGTCTTGTCGATTCTCCAGCCCTCGGCATCCAGACCGTCTCCGGCTGGACAGACCGTGATCCGGTAATGGCAGTTTCTTTCGATGTTCACATCCACATTGTCTTCTCCCAGCCAGAACCTGTATTTCAGCTCGCGGCTGGAGGTGAAGTATCTCGGAGACAGGTATTCCATGCTGATCTCGATGAAGGAGGCACAGGCAGAACGGACATCTTCAGGAGGGAAGAGCTTGCCGGACGCTGTTCCGTCCGTTCCTTCGATCTTGCCCTGCATGTTCTCCAGCAGATAGAGGGTAATCTCGTCACTGATTCCGTCCTTGCGGTTCCGGTTGAGGGGCGCACATTCTTCCGCGTTCCGGACAAAACCGTTCGGGAAGAGGGCATCGGCAGTCGTGACGGTGTTTCTGCTGAAGATCAGGGATCTTTTCGGGCAATTCCCGATCCGGACGCTGCGCACCGTCAGTTCCACATCTTCTGCAAGCTGGCTCCGGTCGAACTGCAGACTGATCTTGGCCATCAGTCTTTCGAGGGGCAGGAACAGTGTCCTGCTGCGGTCGATCCGTACCCCTTCCTGACTGGCGCTCATCGGAATTCCACCGCGATAGTCGTCCGGCCAGGAAAGGTGGCAGGTCAGTCGCTCCAGCTCTTCCCGGGTCCGGATTTCCGGTTCTATGCCGATATTGGCGCAGATATGGATGTCGTAGGTCCGGCCATGGATCAGCTGCACTTCACAGCAGCGTCCTTCTCCGCAGTTTTCCAGTTCGGAAGCCTGCAGGTGGCGGCAGAATTCCAGTTCCCCTTCTGCGCTGAAGATGAAAATGTGGATGTCGCTGAGCCGTTCTTCTTCCGGTTCATAGGATCGGGTGCTGAAACTGCTTTCCGGCAGGACAAGTCTGATGCTATCCATCGTTCCGGTCGGTGTCGTTCCGATGCAGGAGCACGACAGCAGCAAGAGGCAGAGCAAGCCTGCCAGGTTCAGAAACTGATGCTGTAAGCTGGTTTTTCTTTCCATGGTTCGATATTCAATGCGGTTTCTACTGTTCCGAAATCCACGGGAGTATCCGGATCCGTGGAGCCGGTTCTCCTGATCGTCACTTCATAGACATAGCGGCAGTTGCGCTGGATTCCGGGAGGCTCCTTGTCCGTCGCTGCCCTGGGAAAAGGTACTCTGGACAATCTGCGGCCGATAGGAATCGGGTAGTAGTAGGTCTTGCCGTTGATCTTGCCCTCGATGACCAGTCGGGTAAATGAGGTGCCCATGTCTTCTGTCGCACAGGTGTTCGGAAAACAATGAAGACTTACCTGGGGCCAGCAGGTGCGCAGGTCCGGAATGTTCCCGATCTTCTGGAAGAGCATTTCCGGATGCTTGAACCGTTGCAGCCCATCCTGATCCAGTTTCCGGTGGTTCATGTAACGGACCGGCCGGGAAAAATCCTTCTCCAGCAAGGTGACCTCACCGTTCACGTTGGTCAGGTAGATCTTGATGTCTGTCAATGGACTTCCTCGGTAGCTGGTTCCGGAGAAATCTACCCTGAGGGTATGCAGTTCTATCCTGGACAGGAAGGGAGTCAGTTCATGGCGGAGTCCTTTCCGCTGCTCTCCGGCTTCGAGATGGAGCAGTCCTGAAGAAAGCGGGCGCTCCGGATCTTCGTTCTCCAGCGGAAAACTGAGACGGTCCAGATGGTAGAGCGACTGGATTTCCTGCCAGCTGAAGGAGTCTCGCTGGCTGTTCGCGCAGAGAAGGACGGTTTTTCTACCGCTCCTCGAACTGATCTTGATGTTTGCAGGATCCGGGTCTGTATAATGCTGGTAGGCATCCAGACGTTTCAGGGGATCGTCATTGTAGGTGAAGATATGCAGATCGGCTGTTCCGCAGTCTTCTGTCGCTGACGGACAAGGCCGACTGTCATTCGTCGTGATCATGACTTCCTGATTCACAGGCGCAGGAACGCTCGTGCAGGATGAAAGATATAGAAAGGCCGGGACCAAGAAAAGCAAGGTTGTGCCCAGATGAGGGCAAGTATGATGATTGAATGTTTTGGAGAAAAGGTCCCGACCCTCTATATCATCTCTCATTATTCTTATTTTTTCCATATTCAGAAACGGTAACCGATCTGTAAGGCAAAGCCTTCGTTCCACATTGCAGGTTCTTCAGCCAGGACAGAGGTAGAGACTTCTATCCTGCAGATCAGATGACTGCCGATACTGATCTGCCAGCCGAGTCCGAATTCCAGGTCCGGCAGCTGTCCACGGTCCGGCAGCCCATCCTGCTCCTTGTCCGGATTCTTGCCCGGGGGCGTACTCAAACTCGTATCCTGCTCCTTATCCGGATCAGTACTCAGATCCTTACCCAGGTTTCCGCTCAAGTAGAAACCGGATATTACGGAAGGATAGTACCGGAGGCCTATCTTTCCGGAACGGTGACCTGTCCGGATTCCAGCACCGGCCGTCAGGCTCCATTGCGGATGGAAGTCATAGGAAAACTGCAGGTTCATCTGTCTGTCTCGGATTCCTTCCATGAGGTCGGTGCTGATGCAGAAGGCAGGCTTTCGTACCTGTCCTGTCTTTTCTGTCTGTCCGGCGGCGCGGCAGGGAGTGATTCCGATGCCGAACGTGAGCAGAAGTACTGTCAGTATCGTTTTCATCTTTTTTCTGCAAAACTATCTTTCTTATTTTCATTCGAGGAAGATTTTAAGATTCTGATCGTTGAATTTTCTTTTTTTTAAGGTTTTGATACAATTTTTAAGGTCCTTCGCTGGAGAACGCTATGATGTCAGGAAAATTAATTCTATATTTGAGATAAATGAATCCGTAATGAAATTAATATTCAAAGCCCGTAGATTGTTCAGTAGGAAGAATTATGATCTTCCTATTTTCAACCAGCAGACCACTTATATCAAGGAGGCGTCCAAAGCGCTGCTGAATATGGTCCAGACGACAGACAGTACCATGTGGAAACATTTAGAGCAGGAAGTGAAGGCCTGTGAAGTGCAGGCAGATGCCTTGCTCCCGGATTTCTACGAGGAACTGTACCGGCATTTCTATTCGAATTCCGAACGTGCGGATCTGCAGTCCCTGGCCAACTTCATCGATGATTTCCTGGATTACATCAATACTTGCGCGAAGTCATTTCTCTTGTATTCACCGACGAAGATCGACGACCAGATCGCAGATCTGGCCCAGTATATCGATGCGCAGGCCGATGCCTTGAACATCATCATGGGCTTGATGAAGCACGGACAGTCGAACTACAGTTCCATTGTCCTGCAGTGTGACCGCATCACGGAACTGGAGCATGCGGCCGATGAAGCTTATGAAGATTATATCGGTTACATTTTCAAGCACGAGAAGAACGGTGTCGAGCTGATGAAGTATAAGAACATTGCAGAGGTGCTGGAGACCGCTACGGATTCGGCGAAGACGATTTCGGATCTGATCCGGAAGATCATCTTGAGGTATGTTTAATCTAATCTGAAGGTTATGAAGAAAATTTGTGCGTTGACCATGGTCCGCAATGATGAATTCTATCTGCGAAAGTGGGTAGCTTACTATGGTGCGGAACTCGGGAACGAGAATCTGTATGTTTATCTGGATGGTAAGGATCAGCCGATTCCTGACTGGTGTCCAGGTGTCAATGTCATTGCTTGTGACAAGATTCCCGGCAAGGTCGTCGAGGCGGAGAAAGGACGTCTGTCCTTCCTGTCGGATAGAGCTGCGGAACTGTTCAGGACCTATGATCTGGTGATCGGTGTCGATGCTGACGAGTTCCTGATTGTCGATCCGGCCCTGGGTCTGTCTCTTTCCGAATATCTGAGCAACGCCGAGATCCGGTCCTCGCTTTCCGGTCTGGGAGTGGATGTCGGTCAGCATACGGAGGAAGAAGGGGATATCCAGACCACTTTACCTTTCTTGTCTCAGCGGCATTATGCTCGCTTGTCCACGCGCTATACGAAACCATCAGTTCAGGCAAGGCCATTGAGATGGGGTTCCGGTTTCCATCGGATCAAAGGGCATAACTTCCATATCGGCAAGGATCTCTATCTTTTCCATTTCGGCTATTTCGATCTGGGACGTATCCAGGCTCGCTTCGCCGATCCTTCCAGAAGGGAGGCTGGCTGGACGAAACATCTGGCTCGCAGGTCCAGGACCATCCGTCTGGTGACCGAACGTCGGGCCCACGATTGGGACAGTTCCGTACGTTTCGCCAGAACCGTGCAGACCATCTTCCGTCCGCCTTATGCCTGGAATAAACCGGCCATGTTCGAGATCGCTCTTATCGTCCGCATTCCGGATCGTTTCCAAAAGATCGTCTGACATGAAGAAGATTTCCATCATTGTCCCGATATATGGCGTAGAGAAGTATATCGGGCAATGTGCTGATTCTGTCCTGTCCCAGACTTATCCTGAGACTGAATTCATCTTTGTCAATGATGGGACGAAGGATGCTTCCATGCAGATCCTCCGTCAGCTGATAGAGGATAAGTTCTCTCATCTGAAGGAGCGGATCATTCTTCTGGATCAGGAGAATGCCGGAGTTTCCGCAGCCCGCAGGAACGGGTTGGAGGCTTCGAGCGGTGACTATATCCTTTTCTGCGACTCTGATGACTGGATCGAGCCTGATACGGCTTCCAGACTTATGGAAAGTGCGGAAAAATCGGGTGACGACATCATTTATTTCGATCTTTACAAAGAATATGGAAACCGGACTCGACTCTGCCGCGAACGGGACTACAGCTTGGCGGAAAAGGATTCATTGATCCGGAATCTGTTCAACTACAGGACCAGGGCCTACCTGGTCACGAAATGTTTCAGCAGGAGACTCTTCAAGGAGCACGAGATCTTTTTCTCTCCTTATCAGATGCATGACGATATCTATATGTCGGTACAGTTGTTCTGGTATGCCCGGAGCTATTCTCATCTGGCATGTCCGCTGTACCATTACCGCTTGTCCAATCCTTTTTCCGCTTCTTCTGCAGACCATGCAGGACGCAGGCTGCAGTCTTCCTTGAACATGATGGATCTCTACAGTCATTTCAGCGAACATGTGGAGAAAAGTCCGGTAGCGCCGATTTTCGGTGATATCTTCGTGACGACGGGCTGGAACTCCATAGTTCATAAACTGAACCTTTTCAGCACCTTTCCTGCGCTTGCAGCCGGTATCCGCAAGGCTCCTTTCAATCTGCACTCCCGGCTCTCGCTTCCAGCACAGCTCATCATCAAGATTTACGCCTTGTTCAAATAAAAGAAATCGGACCATCTTCAAAAGATGATCCGATTTCTTGTTTATCGGGATGCCTTATGCACCGAAGTTGTCGTAGAGGATATTCTCTGGCGGTACGCCGAGGCTGTCCAGCAGGTTGACAACTGATTTGACCATCATAGGAGGTCCGCACATGAGGTAGATCGCATCCTCAGGGTTCTCATGCTGTTTCAGGTAAGTCTCGTACATGACGTTGTGGACGAAACCTGCGACATAAGGTACGCCTGCCTCATCAGCTGCAGGGTCCGGTCTGTCGAGAGCAAGGTTGAACTTGAAGTTCGGGAAGTCTTTCTCGATAGCGTGGTAGTCCTCGAGGTAGAAAGCTTCCTTCAAGCTACGTGCACCGTAGAAGAAGTTGACTTTTCTGGTCGTGTGCTCAGTTCTGAACAGATGCATGATGTGGCTTCTCATAGGCGCCATACCTGCACCACCACCGACGAAGATCAGCTCCTGATCCTCTGGAAGGTTCTCCGGAAGGAAGAACTCACCGTAAGGACCTGAAATGGTGATCTTGTCACCTGGTTTGAGGGAGTAGATGTAAGAAGAACATACACCTGGGTTCACGTCGATGAACTTGTGTGTCGCTCTGTCCATAGGAGGGGTAGCGATACGTACGTTCAGTTTGATGATATCACCCTCAGCAGGGTAGCAGGCCATAGAGTAAGCACGGATGGTAGGAGTAGGGTTCACCATCTTCAGGTTGAAGACACCCATCTTCTTCCAGTCTTCTCTGTACTGCTCGTCCACATCGATATCCTTGTAGTCGACAGTGACTGCAGGAACGTCGATCTGGATATATCCACCGGATTTGAAGTGGAGATGCTCACCTTCAGGAAGCTTGACGACAAACTCCTTGATGAAGGTAGCGACATTGTGGTTGGAAACCACTTCGCACTCCCATTTCCTTACATCGAGTGCTGATTCCGGAATCTTGATGCTCAGGTTCTCTTTCACTTTCACCTGGCAACCGAGTCTCCAGTGGTTGGCGATCTGTTTTCTGTTGAAGAAACCGACCTCAGTAGGAAGGATTTCTCCGCCACCTTCAGTGACACGGCATTTGCACTGGCCGCAAGCACCTTTTCCACCACAAGCTGACGGAAGGAAAATCTTCTTCTCAGCGAGTGTGTTGAGCAGGTTCTGGCCTGGAGTCACTTCAACGATCTTGCTTCCATCATTGATGTCGATCTTCACTGTTCCCTTCGGGGTCAGTTTGGACTTGATGAAAAGCAGAAGGGCAACCAGGACGACCGTGAGGATCACGAAGACGATCACCGCTAATAAAATAGTCATTTTCATTTCCATTCTTTGTCCTCCTTATTAAAGTTGAATACCCATAAATGTCATGAATGCGATACCCATCAGACCTACGGTAAAGAAGGTGATACCGAGACCTTTGAGTGGGCCAGGTACATTCGAGTAAGTCAGTTTCTCCCTGATGGCTGCCAAAGCTACGATAGCGAGGAACCAGCCGATACCGGAACCCAGTGCATATACTGTTGCCATACCGAGGTTGACGAATTCTCTCTCCTGCATGAAGAGGGATCCGCCGAGGATAGCACAGTTCACGGCGATCAGCGGCAGGAAGATACCCAACTGCGAGTAAAGTGACGGGGCGAATTTCTCGACGACCATCTCCACGATCTGCACGATGGCGGCAATGACGGCGATGAATACGATGAAGCTCAGGAAGCTCAGGTCAAGTTCCGCGTACTCCGGTCCCATCCATGCGAGAGCACCTGGTTTCAGCAGATACTCGTTCAGCAGGTAGTTGATAGGAAGGGTGACCAGCAGCACGAAGATAACAGCAGCACCCAAACCTGTAGCTGTCTTCACATTTTTTGATACCGCCAGGTAGGAACACATTCCCAAGAAATAGGCGAATATCATATTGTCAACGAAGATTGACTTTACGAACAAGCTTAAATATTCCATTTCTGATTTGAGTTAGTTGTTATTTTTCCTGTAAATCTTTCTGGATGCTTCTCTGTATCCAGATGATGCAGCCGAGCAGTATCAAGGCCATCGGCGGCAGAATCACGAGACCGTTGTTCAGATATCCGGCAGCATAGAAGGAATCAGGGATGATCTGGAATCCGAAGAGTGAGCCGCTTCCGAGAAGTTCACGGAAGAATGCGACGACGATCAGGATAAGACCATATCCGATACCGTTTCCGAGACCGTCAAGGAAGGACGGGATCGGTTTGTTGCCCAAGGCGAAAGCCTCGATTCGGCCCATGACGATACAGTTGGTGATGATCAGGCCGACATAGACGGACAAGGTCTTGGAGACGCTGTAGGCGTAAGCCTTGAGCACCTGGTCGACGAGAATGACCATCAGGGCGACCACAACCAGCTGAACGATGATACGGATACGGTTAGGAATCGACTTTCTCATCATGGAAACCACCATGCTGGACAAAGCTGTGACGATGGTTACAGAAAGCGCCATTATACAAGCTCCTTTCAGCTGGACTGTCACTGCAAGTGAGGAACAGATACCGAGTACCAGGACAGAGATAGGGTTGCCCTTGAGAATCGGATTCAGCAATGTTTCTTTCAAATTAACGTCTTTCATGTATTATTCCTCCTTATTAGTATTATTCTCAGGTTCTGCTGTGCAGCATTCAGGAGCAGCTTCTGCAGCTTCGCCGCATGCGGGAGCTTCTTCACATTCCCAGCATTCTGCCGGGGCCGCTGCCATTTCCTTGAAGAAATTTCTGTAAGCGGTGAACCATCTGTTCAATGAACGACCGAGGGACTGGCTGGTGATGGTGGCACCGGAAATGGCGTCCACTACATTGGCCTCGGCATGGTGGCCTTTCTCTACATTGAAGATCTTGTCTTCAGAAGCGAGATCCAGGGCTTTGCCTGCGAAAGTAGAGTAGAACGGCTCTTCTGCGATCTTGGCACCCAGGCCTGGAGTCTCTGACTTATGGTCGAAGATGGCACCTTTGATGGTCTTGCCGTCAGCGGCGACAGCGACATAACCCCAGATAGGACCCCAGAGTCCTGCACCGTAGCAAGGGATCACGGTGATCGCCTGCCCGTTGATGTCGAACTGGTAGACCGGGAGTCTCAGATTGTCAGTCTTACCTGCTTTCAGCTGGTCGTTCTGCGCCTTGAGGTCGCTGTTGGTGGTCACTTTGATCTTCTGCAGATCTTCTTTACCGAGATTCATGCTTTCGCCGACCTTCTTGCCGGTGAAATCGATGAAGTAGGCATCGGTGATGTATTTCGCATACATTTCCATGATGTCCTTGTCGGAAGCATCTGCCGGAATATTGACCGTCTCATCTGCCTGGAGAGCAGCAGTCAGCACCTTGGAGACCGTCTCTACCTTGATGTTGTTCTGCTGTGCCGGTTTGAGGAACTCGGCAGCGAAAGCCAAAATCGCTGCGACTACCACAACGAGGACAGTCGAATATATGATTGTATATGTATTACTGTTTGTATTCATACCTATATATATTTAAGCGATTTTATTTCTTTTGAGTCTTCTCTTGGTAGAAATCTCGATGACGTAGTTGTCAATGAGCGGTGCGAAGGTATTCATGAGGAGGATGGCAAGCATCATTCCTTCCGGATAACCAGGATTCCAGAGACGGACGGTGACAGCCAGGGCTCCTACGAGGAAACCGTAGATCCATTTGCCGGTCTCAGTCTGTGCTGAGGAAACAGGGTCAGTTGCCATGAATACGGTACCGAACATGAAACCACCCATGATGAGCTGATAGTAGCCCGGGAGGTCAGTAGAGCCGCATGCGTAGCCGAGGTAACCGATAGCAAGACCGCCGAGTACAGAAGAAAGCATGATCTTCCAGCTGGCAACGCCGGTCCAGAGGAGGATGACCGCACCGATGAGGATCGCTACGACTGAAGTTTCTCCGACTGAACCTGGGACGGTTCCGAGGAACATGTTCATGAAATCATAACCGTTGGCTGCAAGTCCGTCGAGGGAAGCATTCGCAAGCGGTGTGGCACCGGTGAATCCGTCAACCAGGTGGTTGTTCGCTTCGCCCATCAGATTAGGGAAGTCTGCATACCATACCTTGTCACCGGACATTGCGCTCGGGTAGGAGAAGAAGAGGAACGCACGTGCAAGAAGTGCTGGGTTCCAGATGTTCATGCCTGTACCGCCGAAGACTTCCTTGCCGATGATGACGGCGAAAGCTACTGCGATGGCCAGCATCCAGAGCGGAACGTCAACCGGGACGATGAGCGGAATGATCATACCGGTGACGAGGTAACCCTCATTGACCTCATGTCCTCTGATCTGTGCGGAAGTGAACTCGATCGCGAGACCTACGATATAGGAAACGAGGTAGAGCGGAATCACTTTGAGCAGACCGTGACCGAACTGTGCCCAGAAGCCCCAGTCAAGACCATGGGCGGCTGCATACTGGTATCCGACATTCCATGTACCGAAGAGCATGGCCGGGAGAAGTGCGAACACGACGAGGATCATCACTCTCTTCAAGTCCACGCAGTCTCTGACATGAGATCCTCTGTGTGTCACTGTCTTTGGCACGAAGAGGAAGGTGTCGAATGCGTCGAAGGTCGAGTGGAGGAAACCGAGTTTGCCTTTCCCCTTTTCAAAAGTCGGCGCGATTTTATCTTGAAATTTTCTTAATCCATTCATAATCTATGTCTTTATGCCATTTCTTTCAACATGAGATCGATACCGTCAGAGATGATCTGCTGGATTTCAATCTTGGAAGGACAGACGAACTCGCAGAGTGCGAAATCCTCAGGAAGGACTTCGTAGATGCCGAGCTGCTCCATCTTGTCGATGTCGTTTGCCAGACAAGCTTTCAGCAGATGTACAGGGAAGAGCTTCATCGGAAGCACTTTGCTGTAGACGTCTGAAAGGACGAAGGCACGTACACCGCCGTGGAGGTTGGTGTCCATATTGTAACGTTTCTTAGGAGAAAGCCATGAGAAGTAGGCTCTGGAAGCACTGAACTGTGAGCATCTGAACGGTTTAGCCCATCCGAACATCTCATATTCGTCGCCTTCCTTGATCAGGGTGATCTGGTCGTCGAAGAATCCGAGGAAGCCCTCTTCTCCGACAGCTGTTCCGGTCAGGACGTCACCGCTGATGAATCTGGTCTTCACGTTCTTGTCGCAGAACTCCGCGATGTCCTTCATGGCCATGCCAGGGAAGCCCTCGACATAGGCAGGAGAAACTGCTGCAGGTCCGGTGACAGCGACTTTTCTCTTCACATTGTATTTTCCGGTGTTGAAAAGACGCCCGATCGCTGCGAGCATCGGCATGCTGACAGTCCATACGGTCTCGCCCTTCATGATCGGCGAAATGTGGTGGATCTGTACACCGACGTTACCTGCAGGATGCTTGCCTGTGAAGGTGTGCATGATGACGTTTTCAAGCTTGTGGAAAGGAGTGCCTGAATAATTGTCTCCGTTAAGTGAAAGGTGGAAGCCGCCGTCTGTCAGCTTGGACAGGGCATTGATGGCGGTCTGGATGTCTTCCAGGTCGGCTCTGTACGCGTACTCTGCATTCGCTGCCAAAGGCGCAGTGGAGAAAGCAGATGCGAAGATGGCTTTCGGCTTGAGCTCAGGATTGGCGATGATACCGTAAGGTCTCTGGACGAGGGCCGGCCAAAGACCGCTGGCAAGGAGATGCTCCTTGATTTCCTCAGCTGTCATTTCTGATGGCTTGCGGGTACCGAAATCGACATACTCTTGAGTTTCGTCAGCTTTGATGCGGACTTCAAGCAACTTTCTTTTCTCGCCCCTTACGATCGCGATGACTTCTCCGCTGACCGGTGAAGTGAAGAGGATTTTCTGGGACATCTTGTCTGCCAAGACCGGTGAGCCGGCAAGGACTTTGTCACCTTCTCTGACGAGGAGCTTGGGAACCAAGCCTCTGAAATCAGTAGGTTTGAGGGCAACAACTTCCGGTTTGATCACTTTCTTGGTACTCTGGACTGCAGCACCCTCGATCGGGATGTTGAGACCTTGTTTCAAATAGATGTTGTTTGACATTATAAAAATTGTTTTTGAGTATTTCAACAAATCGCCGCGAAGATAATCATTTTTTTCGTAATTTCGCGCCATTATGGAGAACAAAACGAGTGCTATATTAGAGGGACTGAACAGCGAGCAGAAAGCCGCTGTCAGTTGTGTGGACGGACCGGTACTTATCGTTGCGGGTGCGGGATCAGGTAAAACCAGAGTTCTGACAAGCAGGATTGCTTACATTCTCGAACAGGGAGGTGCTCCTGAACGGGTTCTGGCATTGACTTTCACGAAAAAGGCGGCTTCTGAAATGAAGGAGAGGATTGCCGTGATGGTAGGGGCGAGAAGAGCTCGGGCCATCTACATGGGCACTTTCCATTCCGTCTTCATCCGTTTTCTCAGGGAATTTTCAGAAAGTCTGGGCTATCCTGAGACTTTCACGATCTATGATACCAGCGATTCTGCCAGCGCCATCAAGGCCTGTCTGAAGGAGCTGAAGCTGGACGAGAAGGTCTATAAGCCTAAGACTGTCCTGAGCCGTATCTCCATGGCCAAGAACAATCTCGTCACGGCGGCCGCCTATTCCAGGAATTCCGCTGCCATGCAGAATGATGCGCAGCGAAAGATGCCGAAGATCAATGAAATCTATGCTCTTTACGATAAGAAGTGCCGTCAGGCAGGGGTCATGGACTTCGATGACATTCTCTTGAACATGAACATTCTCCTCAGGGATAATGAGGCTGCGCTCGAATCCATTTCCGGACGCTTCGATTATCTCATGGTCGATGAGTACCAGGATACGAATCTCTCGCAATATTATATCCTGAAGAAGCTGGCGGCCCGGCATCGGAACCTCTGTGTCGTCGGTGACGATTCCCAATCCATCTATGCCTTCCGTGGCGCGAAGATCGAGAACATTCTGAATTTCAAGAAAGACTATCCGGACAACCGGACTTTCCGCCTGGAGCAGAACTACCGTTCGACCCAGGTCATCGTGGATGCGGCGAACTCGCTCATCGAGAAGAACAGCGCGAGGATTCCGAAGAACTGTTTCTCGCAAGGCGACCCGGGCGAGAAGATCAAGCTCATCAAAGCCTATACCGAGCAGGAAGAAGCCCTGCTCATCGTTTCGGACATCGTCAGCCGGATTCAGTCGGAGAAGGCGGAATACAAGGATTTCGCCATTCTCTACAGGACGAATTCCCAGTCCCGTGCGCTGGAGGAAGCCTTGCGCCGCAGGAACCTCCCGTACATGATCTATTCTGGAAATTCCTTCTTCGACCGTGCCGAGGTCAAGGACATGATGGCCTATTTCAAACTCATCGAGAATGTCAATGATGACGAGTCTTTCAAGCGCATCGTGAACAAACCGGCAAGAGGCATCGGAGATACTTCGCTGGCTGCCCTGGCCGCTGCAGCCCAGAGCAAGGGAACCTCTTTGTTCAAAGCCGCGATGATGGGGGACGACCTCGCCGATTACGGACTCAAGTCCGCAGCCATCGCCAAGATCCGCGCTTTCTGCGAAATGATCGGCAGCCATGCGGTCCGGGCCGTCAAGGAGGATGCTCAGAAGGTAGCCAGATCCATTGCCCTGGAATCCGGCCTCTACATGTTCTACAAGTCCGACAGCAGCATTGAAGGCCAGTCGAAAGCTTCCAACATCGAGGAGTTGCTGAACAGTGTCGCCAACTATATCGAGGAGAGGAACAATGAGCATTTCGAGGATCTGCAGGCGGATGGAACGCTGGAAGAAGGGGCTGAACTTACGGCTGCCGACATGCCGGTCGTCCTGCTGGGCGATTTCCTGGAGAACGTCTCCCTGCTGAGTGCGGTCGATGTCGATGACGAGGACTCCGACAACAAGGTCGCGCTGATGACCGTCCATTCTTCGAAAGGTCTGGAGTTCCCTTATGTCTTCGTTGCCGGTCTGGAAGAGAATCTTTTCCCATCCGGCGGTTTTCTGGCTTCCGAATCTGAAATCGAGGAGGAAAGGCGCCTCTGCTACGTGGCCATGACCCGTGCCAAGAAGGTCCTGCAGCTCTCTTTCGCCGAGACCAGGATGAGGAACGGCAAGCATGAGTCCAATCCACCGAGCCGTTTCATCCGGGAAATCGACGACTCATACATTCTGAACCCTCTCCGCACAGATGAATTCGAGGAAAGTGGTTCTTTCGGCTCCAAAGGAGGCTGGGGGCATGATTTCAGCGGCTTCTCCACTGGCTCTGGCCGTTCAGGGTCAATGGGTTCGGACCGATCCAGGTCAATGAACTCAGGCCGGTCCGGTTCAATGGGGGCAGGTCGTCCTTCCGCTCACTCTTCCCGCAACACTTACGGGACCTCGGGTCCTGTCCGTACGGAACGCAGAAGCACCTCGGATATCCCGGTGCGGAAAGCTGCCGGTCCGGTCACCTTCCACCGGCCGCAACCGCTCAGCAAACGGGTGCCGGATGCCGATTTCGTTCCGTCTCCGGTCATGGACCTGCAAGCCGGTCAGCGCGTCGAGCATAATCGTTTCGGCTTCGGTAAGATCCTGGAAATCAGCGGTGATCCGACAGATCGCAAGGCCAGGATCACCTTCGATGAATACGGCGAGAAGATTCTCCTGCTCAAGTATGCGAAGATCCGCATCGTCTGAGTCCGTCTTTAAAATAAAGAAATTTCAGACTTGAATTTCTCTTTTCTGAACGGATCTGAATATTGTTCCCTTACATTTGTCCTGTCCGGCAATGTCGCCGGACTTCAAAGTTCAAAAGTATGGGAAAACAGCATTATCTACATCAGTTCGGCGTAAAATCAGCCGTACCCATTCTGATGCAGGCCTGTGTGGCGCTGACCATGACGGCCTGTCAGGAGATTTCCGGCACGGAAGGAGGGCAGGGAAGTCTGCACCTCCGTTTTTCCGATGCCTCTCTTCCGGCTCTACGCTCCTTGTCCGAGCAGGTCGATACCAATTCTTTCCTTCTGCAGATCAAGGATGTGCAGGGGAGAAAGGTCTATGACGGAACTTATGGTCAGGCTCCGGAATCCTTTTCTTTGCCGGAGGGCGCCTATCTGGTGAGGGCGGCTTCCTGCGACTTCATGAAACCGGCCTTCTCTGTCCCGGAATACGGGGATGAACAATGTGTCGCGGTCAGTGCCGGCAAGACGCTCGATGTCACGCTGGAATGTACGCAGCTCAACGCCGGTGTACTTCTCCATGTGGATCGCAGCTTCCTTTCTGCCTATCCTTCCGGTGCTTTGGTCCTGCAGTCCGATGAAGGTAGTCTGCTCTATGGCTATCGGGAGAAGCGGATCGCTTATTTCCATCCTGGAACGGTGCGGCTCGTACTGACGGAAGACGGGAAGGACAAAGTGCTGATGACACGCGAACTCAAGCCCCGATCTGTTCTGGAGGTCAATGTGACCGCCGGTTCTTCCGGGGTGCCAGGGGGCGGAATCCGGATGGTCGTGGATACCTCCAGGGTCTGGACGACTGAAAACCACGTGATCGGCAGCGGTGGAGGCCGGGAGCCGGGGGAAGATAATGCCGGAGACGGTTCTTCGCCCTTGACCGCCTTCACGGTAGCTGATGCGATCCGTCATCCGGATCGGGAAAACGTGTGGGTGAGGGGGTATATCGTTGCCGGAGACCTGACTTCGACCAACGCTTCTTATTATCCACCTTTCAAATCGAAAGCGAACCTCCTTCTGGCGCCAAGAGCCGGGAAATGCAGCCGAGAGGTCTGTCTTGCCGTCAGTCTTCCTTCAGGAGCCGTCCGAGAGGGTTTAAATCTGGTTGATCATCCGGATAATATCGGGAAACCGGTCTATGATCAGGGG
>JAHHQP010000001.1 GCA_020026355.1 Bacteroidales bacterium | reverse complement strand
TATTTTACTATTCACCAAAAAATCATGGCTAAAGTTCCTGAAGCCTGGACAGACGGAGCTGTCCGAGGCTTTTTTCGCACTCCGGCCGCTTGCGGAAGGGATTTGCCCGCCTGCGGCGTCCACATCCCCTGCTCCTGCCGGAGGGGCCCTTACAAAGCCCTGAAGCCTGGACAGACGAAGCTGTCCGAGGCTTTTTTCGCACTCCGGCCGCTTGCGGAAGGGAACTTCCGGCGCGGTCGGGCACGAAAAAAGCCCAGCACAATGTGCTGGGCTTCAGGGCTTTGCGGTGAGAGGGGGATTCGAACCCCCGGAACAGTTACCCGTTCGGCAGTTTAGCAAACTGCTGGTTTCAGCCACTCACCCATCTCACCTTTTCCGGCGTCACGGTCATCCTGATCCGGTGGCTTCTGGATCGGAACTGTCATTGCTGACGGACCGTTTTCGTTTAATCGGACTGCAAATATACAAATAATTTATTGTTTTGCAATATTTTCTCGCATATCCGTATCCGCCTGGATATTTTTCATCTTATAATAGTCCATGATACCGAGATTACCGTTGCGGAATGCCTCAGCCATAGCCAACGGAATCTCCTGCTCGGCTTCGATGACTTTGGCGCGGGCCTCCTGAGCCTTAGCCTTCATCTCCTGCTCCAGAGCGACAGCCATGGCCCTGCGCTCCTCCGCACGCGCCTGGGCAATGTTCTTGTCTGCCTGAGCCTGGTCGATCTGAAGGACTGCACCGATATTCTTTCCGATATCGATATCAGCGATATCGATAGACAGGATTTCAAAAGCCGTTCCGGCATCCAGACCCTTGTTCAGGACCACTTTGGATATGCTGTCCGGATTCTCAAGCACCTGCTTGTGGCTCTCTGAAGAACCGATGCTGGAAACGATACCCTCACCGACACGGGCAAGGACCGTCTCTTCTCCGGCACCACCGACCAGCTGCTTGATGTTCGCACGGACCGTCACCCTTGCCTTAGCAATGAGCTGGATGCCATCCTTCGCCACAGCCGTGACCGGCGGCGTGTTGATGACCTTCGGATTTACCGACATCTGCACTGCCTCGAATACATCCCTTCCTGCAAGATCGATAGCGGCCGCCATCTTGAAATCCAGCGGAATGTTCGCCTTATCTGCAGAAATAAGGGCATTCACGACCTTAGGAACATCTCCCTTAGCCAGATAATGTGCTTCAAGTTCATTTGGATGAAGAGTAAGACCAGCCTTCGTACCAGTCACCATGGCCATGACGATCGTACTCGGAGATACACCGCGCCATCTCATCAGCACCAGCTGGATCAAAGAAATCCGGACTCCCGAAATCATGGCCTGGAACCACAGCGCCACAGGGAAGAACCACAGGAAGACGACAAGGCCGACAATGCCGACACCTATCCATACCAATAACATTGTAATGTCCATATTTTTTCAGTTTTAGTTGTTTGCGACAATGGATTTCCGTACACAGACGTGATTATCCTCGATCCGGGCCACTTCCACATCTGTTCCTGGATCAATGATGCCTTCCAAGGATTTGCACTCCAGGGACTTTTCGCCGAAACGGACCGTTCCCATAGGAGCCAGACGTGTCTGTGCCTTACCTTTTTCACCGGCAAGAATTTCCCCTTCCTTGAAAGATTCCACCTTAGACTCGATATTCGTCTTCAAAGCCAGCCTTTTCCAGAGGCTTGTCTTCACAGCAATAAGGATGAGCAGAATGACCAGCAGAATATTGACCGAAGCGACGATCAGACCGGCAGACATGCCGTAATCCACCCAAGCGAGCCATACGGAAGCGATCATGGCCGCTACGCCGAGAATGCCGGAAATACCGACTCCTGGAACCAGGACGACCTCAACGAACATCAGGAGTAGACCGACCAGAATCAATGTAATGATAATATCCATGTTCTTCTTTATTTTCCGATTTCATGCAGCACGACATCAGCCGCACCACCGTTACGCAGATGGGCTGAAATCAATTCAGCATCCTCCTTCTGCTCAAACGGTCCTACAATATACATAATTTTTCCGTTTCTCTCGCCTTTTGCCACATCTTTTCCTGACAACGCCTTGATTTCTTCCATCATACTGACAGGGAGAGTCTCACCATCGTACAGCACTTCATACCGGTCAGGACGCGCGGCCAGCTGCTTCTCCAACTCCCTCGCAGCAGCGATGGAAAGCGTCTTTCCGTCTTCGGAAGCGACGATCTTCGCATAACGGAATCCCTTCCGTTTGACCAGATTGAGTTTTGACAAGGCATCCTTGTAAGTATTGAAGACTCCGGCCTTGTAGGTATAGGTTCCAGCATTATTCCGAATCTCGAACACCGGACTGATGCCCTTCAGAGCAGCGACACCAGCCTTCGTCTTCCGCACCATCATCTGAATCTGATAAACCAGTCCTTCCGGAAGCATGTTGCTTTCAGCGATGCTGGAAGTATCCTCGATCCGGAAAGTATAGTCAAAACGAACTTCCGGTTCCTGAAGACAAAGCACCAGCGTCTCTCCTCTTTCCAGACGATCGAAGCTGTATCTCTCCCGTACCGGTTCCTCTTCTTTGTCCGCCTCTTCCATCAGTTTCTGAGGATCGATGACCACCCCGCTGAAAAGAAATTCCATCTCGATGTCCTGCAGCTGCTTACGAGCCAATGTCAAGGAATCCGTCAACCCCCTGATAGCACTTTCTCCGGCATCTATCTTCCGAGTGAGCGCCTCCATTTCCCCCTCGTCCGCACTGACTGCATAAGCATTGCGGTCCTGATCCAGACGCACCGTATGAGCGAAAATGGTATCCCTCAATGCATTGACCTGAGTGATCTTGTCCATGTACCGGCGGATATCCAGATTTTCCGGCACCTCGGCATCCAGCAGGTTCACGGAGTCTTCCTCCACGATTTCCGGCTTCAACGTACAAAGTTCCTTCAGCACAGCCGGATCCTCGATTTCCTTACGGACCGGAAGATTGTCATATTCAAGCACATAGACCCAGACACTGTCCGGAGAACATTCCCGGTCAGAGGCAAAGATCGAGAAACGCCCGTCCTCGGAATCCATATACAGATAATCATTGGCAGGAGAAGAATAAGGGAAACCCATGTTTTCCGGCTCGCCCCAGTCTTTGCGTTCCTCGTCCCATTCCGAGACATAAAGGTCATAGCCCCCCGCTCCGAACAGTCCGTCAGAAGAAAAAAAGAGTTTCTTCCGGTCAGCCGACAGAAGCGGAAAGATATCGTTGGAAGCGGAAGTCATGTCCTCATTCAAGAGTGCAGGAACCGTCCACAGACTATCTTCCTTCCGGATATGGTAGATATTTCTCGCTCCTGTCTCATCATGAGCGGAATAATACAGTGAAGTCGAACCTTCCGGGAAATACAGAGCATTTACCGGGAAACGGGCGCCAGAGGTATCCAGCACATTGGGATAAGACCTCCAGGACTTATCTTCCAGCGGATAATACAGATAGAACTCCCCGAGCGGGAATCTTTTCTTGGCCACCACTTTCGGCGTGGCGACGAAAGAGGACATCACCAGCCCATTCTGCGCGGTCAGCCGTTCATCCCTGATGCGCTGAAGATCTATAGAATCCATTTCCTGCGCCAGCAGTTCGTCGAAGATATCACAGGAGGCCTGAAAGCTGTAGTTCATACGGAGACTGTCCGCCAACCGATGCAAGGAGTCCAGATTCACCTTCCGGACCGGTACGAGCAGACTGTCCTGGACCAATGTGAGGGTGTCCGCAACCACAGCAAGACTATCCTTGGCCAATGGAAGAGTGTCAGCGGCAACAGTCAGACTGTCCTGGACCAATGTCAGACTATCCTTGGCCAATGGATGGGTGCCGACCGCTGCGACCGTACTGTCCTGGACCAATGTGAGGGTGTCCGCAACCACAGCAAGGCTATCTGTCATATTTTGCGCAAAGGTTCCGATCGGACACAGCAGCAGACCGGAACACAAGGTACATATCTCGGTGATGAACTTCATTTCTTCTCCTAAATTCTCAAAAACAAGTCAATTTGCAAACTTACTTAATTTTTTTCAGTTACCGGCTAATTCCAGCCATCACGCAAAGAACAATTTCTATGCTAGACAGAAGGGGCAAGTCTTCATTTCCACGGTATCACCATCGGAAAAGGGGTGGAAAGTCACGAAAGGAAAGATAAAATATCTCCACTTTATGCATTTATCCCAAAAAATTAAGTAAATTTGTGCCCTATTTGCACATCTTATATAGTGGATTAGAACGATTTAAAACAATAATCAATTAAATAACAACAACTATGCAAAGTAAAGGCGCTATCAGATTTGTAGCCATCATCCTGGCCGTAGCGAGCCTCTGGGTACTTAGCTTCACCGGTGTTTCCATGTACTGGGAAAACAAGGCTGAGGACTATGCAGCAGAGACTTTCGCACAAAACAAATCAAAGGCAGAAATCCTCAACGAGGAAATCAAGAACCTCAACGGACAGATCGCTGGACTGGAAGCACGCAAAGAGGCTGAAGGTGCGGAGTTCACACAGGCTGCAGAGCTTGACTCTCTGAAAGCAGCAGCAGAAGAGTCTGCAGACGAGCTGGACGCTCTGCTCGTCATGAGCGAACAGAAACTGGAAAGACATTTCGTCGATTCAATTTCACACGAGAAGATTTACCTGGGCTATACCTACAAGGACGTCAAGGAAAGAGAGATCAACCTCGGTCTTGACCTCAAGGGCGGTATGAACATCATGCTCCAGGTTCAGTTCGAAGACCTGGTCAAGGCTCTCGGAAATCCAGCTGAGAGCAACGTGGCCGCTTTCAACGAAGCCATTGCCGCAGAAGCCGGTTCAGGCAACAAGTTCATCGAGAACTTCGTGAACAACTACACTGCAAAGGTTGGAGAAGAAGCTCTCTTCACCACTTTCGAGAAAAGTCTCGGAGACAAGATCAGCAAGAACAGCGATGCCGCAGAGATCACGAAAGCACTCAAGAACGAATCAGAAAGTGCCATCAACAACTCTTTCAACGTCCTCAGAAACCGTATCGACCGTTTCGGTGTCACCTCTCCTAACATCCAGAAAGTCGGAGAAGACGGACGAATCCTCGTCGAGCTTCCGGGTGTGAAAGATCCTGAACGTGTAAGGAACCTCCTCAAAGCTTCCGCAAACCTGGAATTCTGGAGAACTTTCACGACTTCCCCTTCTGCCGGCGACAATGACGCCAACAGATTCGAGAAGCTGACCGGAACCCTCGAGAAACTCAACAAAGAGGCAGTGAAGGCATTCAACGATGACCGCCGCGCCAACATGTTCGGCGACTACGGCAACGGTTGCATCGCAAGAGTGCATGAGCAGGATACCGCTACCGTCAACAAGATTCTCCGCAAAGCCCGCTATGCTGAAATGATCCCGATGTGGTCATTCAAGGCTGACGACAACCACATTGTAGAGCTCGTGGCTATCTACAATGCAAACAAGGGTCGTGCTGACCTCGGCGGTGAAGTGGTCACTGAAGCAAGGGTGCAGACTTCCGACTACGGAAGAGGCGGTTCTGCCTACAGCGTATCCATGACCATGAACGCGGAAGGCGCCAACAAATGGAAAAGGATCACCGAGCAGAGCATCGGACAGCGTATCGCCATCGTGCTTGACGGCATGGTCTACTCCTATCCTAACGTGAACGATGTCATTTCAGGCGGTAGCTCCGAAATTTCCGGTGACTTCACCCTTGAAGAGGCAGAAGACTTGGCCAACGTGCTGAAGTCAGGTAAACTTCCTGCACCGGCATCCATCATCCAGGAGCAGATCGTAGGTCCTTCTCTCGGTGCCAGATCCATCAAGGCAGGTCTCATCTCTTTCGTGATCGCCTTCGTGCTGGTCCTCATCTACATGATCCTCTTCTATCATGGAGCTGGTCTCGTAGCTGACCTCGCACTGCTGTGCAACGTTCTCCTGCTTCTTGGTTCACTGGTATCCTTCCACGCCGTACTGACCCTTCCAGGTATCGCAGGTCTCGTCCTGACTCTCGGTATGGCAGTCGATGCCAACGTCATCATCTACGAGCGTGTCAAAGAGGAACTCCGTGCCGGCAAAGGCTTGAGCAAGGCCATCGCTGACGGATACTCCAACGCCTACTCAGCCATCATCGACGGTCAGCTGACGACCATCATCACTGGTGTCGTCCTCTTCGTCTTCGGTTCAGGTCCGGTACAGGGCTTCGCGACAACCTTGATCATCGGTATCGTGACTTCCATCCTTACTTCCATCTTCATCACCAGACTGGTGTTTGACGACAGGGTATGCAAAGGAAAGAATGTCACCTTCGATAACAAGCTGACAAGAAACTTCCTGCAGAATACACATGTAGACTTCATCGCCAAGAGGAAATTCTCCTACATCTTCTCAGGAGCCCTCATCATCATCTCCATCGCATCCATCTGCTTCAAAGGCTTCACCTATGGTGTCGACTTCATGGGCGGTCGTTCCATCGTTGTGGAACTGGACAAGAATGTAGCTGCCGAGGAAGTACGTAAAGTGATCAGAAGCGAGTTCAACATCACACCGGAAGTAAAACAGTTCGGTGGTGAGAACCAGATGAAGATCACCATGGCCAATGATATCGAGAAAGCCGGTACAGAGGAGTTCTATACCGATGAAGAGGTTTCCACAACGCTCTACAACGCTTTCATCAAGAACGGTTTCGTCGACGCTGCACAGACTCCTGCAAAGGAAGATATGATCAAGAGTGCAGATAAAGTCGGTGCATCCATCGCTGAGGATATCCAGAGAGACGCGCTCATTGCAGTGTTCATCGCGCTGATCGCTATCTTCGGTTACATCGCAGTCCGCTTCAAGGGCTGGACCTGGGGTCTCGGCGGTGTATTAGGTCTTGCACATACCGCCATCATCGTGATCGGATTCTTCTCCCTGTTCACCGGAATACTGCCGTTCAACCTTGATATCGACCAGACCTTCATCGCAGCTATCCTGACGATCATCGGTTATGCCATCAATGATACCGTGGTCATCTTCGACCGTATCCGTGAATTCAGAGGACAGCATCCTAACGCTGATCTGAAAGCTACGACCAACGAGGCTTTGAACAGCACACTGTCACGTACGATGAATACCTCAGTCACTACTCTCGTCGTCATGCTTGCCATCGCGATCTTCGGCGGTGAGGTGATCAGAGGTCTTTCCATCGCCCTCATCCTCGGTGTCGTGATCGGAACTTATGCTTCTATCTTCATCGCAACTCCTATCATGTTCGATGCAACGAACAAGATAGCAGCAAAAGCTGATAAGAAAGCATTGAAAGCCAGCAAATAATCCTCGTCTTAACAGACAGGTGACACGATAGGAATCCCTCTTCCGGAATTTTCCCGGAGGAGGGATTTTTTTGTTGCAGCAGTAAATTTTGAGTACCTTTGTCTGCATTGAAAATCAGAAAAGACATGGCCTTCGTACATCTTCACGTCCACTCCCAATATTCCATCCTTGATGGTATGTCTTCCATTTCAGACCTGTTCCAGAGAGCATCTGAACTGAACATGCCAGCCCTGGCCCTGACGGACCACGGCAATATGTACGGTATCAAGGAATTCTTCAAGGTAGCGGCGAAATACCCTGACATCAAGCCGATCGTGGGCTGTGAGATCTATGTATCGAAATTCGACCACAAGATCAAGGACAAGGACCATCGTGCCTACTACCACCTGATCCTCCTGGCCAAGAACTACCATGGTTACAAGAACCTGATGAAGATCGTCTCCACCGGGCATATCGAAGGTATGTACTACGGCAAGCCGAGGGTATCCCATGAAGTGGTGGAGAAATACCATGAAGACCTGATCTGCTGCTCAGCCTGCATCGCGGGCGAAGTACCGAGATTCATCATCGCCGGAGATATGGAAAGCGCTGAAAAAGCGGTGCTGTGGCACAAACGTGTTTTCGGAGATGATTACTATCTGGAGGTGCAGAAACACAAGACGGAAATTCCAGGTCAATCCATGGAGGTCTATGACAAGCAGATGACAACCATCGACGGTATCTTTGAACTTGCAGAAAAGACCCATACGAAAGTCATCGCTACCAATGATATCCACTTCGTCCGGAAAGAAGATGGACCTGCCCACGACCGCCTGATCTGTCTGACGACGAACTCCTATGTCGATGATCCGGACAGGATGCGCTATACGCAGCAGGAATATATGAAAAGCCGGGCGGAAATGGAAGAACTCTTCCCTGACCATCCGGAAATTCTGGACAATACCATGGAAATCGCGAACAAGATCGAAGGTTACCAGATCGACCGGGACCCGATCCTCCCGTTGTTCAAGATTGAAGACTCCTTCCTGGCAGAATCCGGAAAATATCTGGAGAGATACAAGGAGATCATCGATGCCGGACGATGCGATAAGAAAGGAAACTACAGGGGAGATGCTTTCTGCGTCTCTGTCGCCTATCTCTGCCATCTGACCTATCTGGGCGCTCACATGCGCTATGGAGAGACCTTGACCGAGGAACAGGCTGAACGTATCGAATTCGAGCTGAAGACCATCTGCATGATGGGTTTCCCGGACTACTTCCTCATTGTCCAGGACTTCATCGCGGCTGCCCGCCGTTCCGGCATCTCCGTCGGTCCGGGCCGTGGCTCTGCCGCCGGTTCAGTGGTCGCCTACTGTCTGAAAATCACGAATCTCGACCCGATCAAGTACCAGCTCCTGTTCGAGCGTTTCCTGAATCCGGACCGAATCAACATGCCGGATATCGATATCGACTTCGATGATGACGGTCGTTACCGTGCCTTCAAATATGTGGAGGAAACCTACGGAAAAGACCACATCTCCCATGTGATCACCTTCGGTACCATGGCCGCGAAAAGCGCGATCAAGGACGTGGCGCGCGTCAGCCGAATGTCCATCGAGGAATCCAACCGGCTGACCAAGCTCATCCCGGACAAGCCGTTCTCGTTCATGGAAGATGCGGAAGCACCGTTCGGAGAGAACGACATGCTGCAGGAAGGCCAGAAACTGATCGAGAAGACCGTGGAGATCGATGATCCGGAGCATCCTGGAGAGAAGATCAAGGTCAAGAAACAATTCAAGAAATTCAAGAAAGAGGTGACGTACAAGCCGAACCTCAAGAACTGCTATAAATTCGTCCCGGAACTCAAGGAAGAGCTGGAAAACGGCTCCGAACTGACCAAAGAAGTCCTGACCTACGCTCAGAAGCTGGAAGGCTGCATCCGCCAGACCGGTGTGCATGCCTGCGCCATGATCATCGGTCGAGGTGACCTGACCGATTTCATTCCGATCACCATGGCCGCTGACAAACTGACTGGCGAGGATGTCTGGGTTTCCCAGTATGACGGACACTACATCGAGGAAGTCGGCATGCTGAAGATGGACTTTCTGGGTCTCCGTACCCTCTCCATCATCATGGAATGCCAGGATCTCATCAAGAAACGTCTGGGCATCGAATTCGATATGGAAAAGATCCCGATCGACGACAAGGAAACTTACGAACTCTACGGACGTGGTGACACTACTTCCGTCTTCCAGTTCGAATCTCCGGGCATGAAAGAATGGCTCATCAAGCTCCAGCCGACCCGATTCGAGGATCTTATCGCCATGAATGCCCTCTATCGTCCGGGACCTATGGACTACATCCCATCTTTCGTAGCCAGAAAACAAGGTGTGGAGAAGGTGGAATACGACTTGCCGGAGATGGCGGAATTCCTGGAAGACACCTATGGGGTGACCGTCTATCAGGAGCAGGTCATGCTGCTCTCGCAGAAACTCGCGAACTTCACGAAAGGTGAGGCCGATACCCTGCGTAAAGCCATGGGTAAGAAGAAGTTCGACCTGCTGCAGTCTCTCAAGAGCAAATTCATCGATGGCGGTACCAAGAACGGCCATCCGAAAGATACCCTGTTGAAAATATGGAGCGACTGGGAAAAATTCGCTCAATATGCGTTCAACAAGTCCCACGCGACCTGCTACGCCTGGGTCAGCTACCAGACCGGTTATCTGAAAGCCCATTATCCGGCAGAGTTCCAGGCAGCCAACCTGAGCAAGAATCTGTCGAACATGGAGGAGATCAAGAAGATCATGGACGACTGCAAGAAGTCGAAGCTGAAGGTCTTGAATCCTGATATCAATGAATCCGGCGCACGTTTCACCGTCAACAAGGCGGGAGACATCCGTTTCGGTCTCGGAGGTATCAAAGGCTTCGGCAACAACATCGTGGAAGCGATCATGGCAGATCGCGAAGCCAACGGCCTGTATGCGGACATCTATGATTTCGTGGAAAGAATGTCAGGAACCGTGAACCGCAAAGCTTTCGAAGCCCTCCTCTATTCCGGCGCCTTCGACAGTTTCGGCATCAGCAGGACCCAGTTCCAGCTGCCTTGTTCCAATGGAGAGACTTTCATGGACACACTCCTGAAATATGGCGATCTGGTGCGTAAGGACGAGATGGACGAGACCACCTCCCTTTTCGGAGCCATGGAAGAAATGAAGCCGGAGCGTCCGGAAATACCGTCACTGACCGTGGACGAGAACAAGCTGGAGCTCCTGCACAAGGAAAAGGAACTGGTCGGCATGTACCTCTCCGCCCATCCATTGACCCAGTATTCCTATGAGATCGAACATTTCACGAACTGCAGACTCTCGGATCTGGAAGATACCATCACAGAGTGCAAGGCAAAGGCCAATGTACGCAAGACTTCCATTGCGGGATTCATCACTTCTTCCGATGTCATGACGACAAAGAACGGGCGTCTGTGGTCCAAGACCGTCATCGAGGACTTCGACGGCAGTTATGAACTGGTCTTGGGAGGAAAAGACCATGAAAGGTTCATGAGCTACCTGCAGGTGAATACCTCCATCTTCATCGAAGGAGAGATCGACCAGCAGTATTATCCACCGAGAAACGCTGACCCGAGCACTGTCAAAGATATCCGCTGGGTGTTCAAGCCGAAGAAGATCATGCTGCTGGGCAATGTCATGGATTCTTACGTGAAAAGTTTCGCCATTACCGTGAGCACGACGCAGCTCTGCCCGGAATTCCGGGAGAAGCTCGTCCGCCTGCTGGCCGCCAACAAGGGTTCGACCCCATTGACCTTGCTCCTGGAGGATCCGGAAAAGCACTGGAAGATTGAATTTGCAGCTAAGAAATACAAGGTTGCCATCGGAGCGGAATTCATAGAAAGTCTCCATGAAATGGGCCTTTCCAACGATATCATAAAGAAATAAGACTATGAGTGAAGAAAGTTTTTCAAGCCTCGGAAGAATCGAGGCCATCGCCAGACTGTATGAAGGAACCCCCTTCAGATATACGGAGAAGACCACTTTTGAAACTGAAGGGAAAGGAATGATCCACAATGCGTCCAGGACCTTTCTGGAAGGCATCGATTTCGATCTGACCTACTTCCCGCTCAAACATCTCGGCTATAAGTGTACGGTGGCCGTCGCCGGAGAACTCTACGCCTCCATGGCACATCCAAGGACCTTATCGGTTGTCCTCGGCATTTCAGCGAAGCTGGATTTCGAGCATATCCGCAAGATCTGGGAAGGCATCGTCGCCGCTGCCAAGGAGCACGGATTCAAAGAAATCGCACTGGATCTCGTTCCGTCCAGGAACGGACTCTGCATCTCCATGTCCGCCAACGGTGAGACCAGTCTGCTGATGCACCGCAGACGCATGCCTGCGAAAAGCATGGACCTGATCTGCATTTCAGACAATCTGGGAGCCGCTTTCCTCGGTATGGAAATCCTGGAACGCGAGAAAAGAAACTTCGAGAAGACCAAGGACGACAAGGAACAGCCGAAACTGGAAGAATATAAACATCTGGTCGGTGCCTACCTCAAACCGAGCGTGAATCCGGAGGTGATCCGACAGCTGGAAGAGGCGGAGATCATGCCTTCCTACGGTTATTTCGTCACCAGAGGTCTCGGAGATGCCGTCAAACGTCTGGTAAGGGACAGCGGACTGGGAGCGAAAGTCTATGTCGACAAGATTCCTTTCGCCGGCAAGACCTTCGAACTTTGCAAGGAATTCAATCTGGATGCCATTTCAGCCGCGCTGAACGGTGGAGATGACTACCGTCTCCTCTTCACGATTCCGATCGGCAAGCACGAGCGCTTCCGTCACGATTTCCAGACTTTCGATATCATCGGTCATCTGGCCAGACCGGAAGTCGGCTCCGTCATCGTCACGCCGGACGGTCTCGAAATGCCGATGAAGGCACAAGGCTGGTAGGACATTCTGCAGAGAACGGCAGACCTGCCACAGAATACAAAATAAAGGGTAATCTCCGAGCTTTCCGCTCTAAGATTACCCTTTTATCATTTTACGGCTCAAAGGCCGGATTCAGGCGTTTAAAGAAGTTTCTTCAACAGTTCAGTCATGCTGACTTCCTTGTCGATGATGCTGTGCAGATCCTCGATCTTCACACGCTGCTGCTCCATCGTGTCACGGTGACGGATCGTCACGCAACCGTCCGTCAAAGTATCGTGGTCGACAGTGACGCAGAACGGTGTTCCGATGGCATCCTGACGACGATATCTCTTACCGATGGAATCTTTCTCATCGTACTGGACGTTGTAATCGAATCTGAGCTCGTGGAGAATCTTCTTCGCTACCTCAGGAAGACCGTCTTTCTTCAGCAAAGGAAGCACAGCGACCTTGACTGGTGCGAGCGGTGCAGGAATGCTGAGCACGATACGGGTCTCTCCGTTCTCCAGCTGCTCCTCGTGGAAGGAATGAGCCAGAACTGCGAGTACCATACGGTCGACACCGATGGAAGTCTCGATGACATACGGAGTGTAGCTTTCACCGGATTCCGGATCGAAATACTGGATCTTCTTGCCGGAGAATTTCTGGTGCTGGCTGAGATCGAAATCTGTTCTTGAGTGGATACCCTCCAGTTCCTTGAATCCGAACGGATAATGGAATTCGATATCAGTAGCCGCATTTGCATAATGTGCAAGCTTGTCATGATCGTGGAAACGGTAGTTCTCCTCACCCATTCCGAGAGCGGTATGCCATTTCAGACGATTCTCTTTCCACTGTTTGAACCAGTCCAGCTCCGTACCCGGTTTGATGAAGAACTGCATCTCCATCTGCTCGAACTCTCTCATACGGAAGATGAACTGACGAGCGACGATCTCGTTACGGAAAGCCTTACCGATCTGAGCGATACCGAAAGGCAGTTTCATACGGCCGGTCTTCTGCACGTTCAGGTAGTTCACGAAGATACCCTGAGCCGTCTCAGGACGCAGATAGATGACATTGGCTCCTTCGGATACGCTACCCAGCTGAGTAGAGAACATCAGATTGAACTGACGCACCTCTGTCCAGTTCTTCGTACCTGAAATCGGGCACACGATGTCACAGTCAAGAATGATCTGACGAAGCTCTGTAAAATCGTTCTCATTCAGGGCCTTGGCCATTCTCTCATGAACTTCGTTGATTTTCTGGCGATGACGCAGGACATTAGGGTTGGTCTCCAGGAACTTCTCCTCATCGAAAGCATCTCCGAATTTCTTGTGGGCCTTCTCGACTTCCTTGCGGATCTTGTCTTCCAGCTTGCCGATGTAATCCTCGATGAGCACATCTGCCCTATATCTCTTCTTTGAATCCTTGTTGTCGATCAACGGGTCGTTGAAAGCGCTGAGGTGTCCGGATGCCTCCCAGATTTTCGGATGCATGAAAATTGCTGAATCGATACCTACGATGTTATCGTGGAGACGGGTCATTGCCTCCCACCAGTATCTCTTGATGTTCATTTTCAGTTCTGAGCCCAGCTGTCCGTAATCATAGACCGCTCCCAAACCGTCATAAATCTCACTTGAAGGGAAAATGAATCCATATTCCTTGCAATGTGCGACCAAAACTTTGAAAAGTTCGTCCTGTGTCATAGTTGTATGTTTTTATGTTTGAAATTTTTCCGTTTGTCACAAACTACAAAAATAATCATTTCCATTGAATTATCTCAGGAATATTTCAGGAAATGATGCAGCAGTCTCCTCAGACAGGATTTCCCGCAGCGGGATAAGCACGAAGTCACGGTCAACGATGCCCGGATGAGGCACCGTAAGACGAGGAGTCGAGATCCGCTGATCTCCGATGAAAAGGATATCTATGTCAATGGGACGGTCCGTATAGATCCGTTTCCCATCCTTGTCCCATCGAGGGCTTCCTGTCCGTCCCATTTCCTGTTCGATCTCCTTGCAGACCTCCAGCAGATGCAGCGCTTCCTCGACGGAAACGCCAGACACCGGCAGGTCATACCTGATCGCCGCATTCAGAAAACGCTCGGAAGATTCGAAGCCCCAAGGCTCGGTTTCCAGAAAGGAAGACAAGGAAGTATGGCTGGTACCCAACTTCAGGTCCAGCAGACTGACGGCGCGGCACAGATTGGCCTGCCTGTCCCCCAGATTCGTTCCAAGTGAGAAATAGACTTCCACGGGTCTGCAACTAGTCGAGTCCCAATTCGATCAGAGCCTCTTCAGACATGCGGCTCTTATCCCAGACAGGCTCGAAAACCAGCTCGATGTTCGCCTTGATCACTCCCGGCACATCTTCCACGGCCTCTTTCACCTGCTGCACGACATACTCTGCCATCGGGCAGTTCGGAGCCGTCAAGGTCATCCGGATACTGACCTCGTGCTCTTCATTGACCACGAGATCATAGATCAGTCCCAGATCATAGACGTTCACAGGAATTTCAGGATCATAGACCTGACGCAATGCTAAAATTATATCTTTTTCCAATCTCATTCTATCTGCAGTAAACTCAGCGGCCAACTTAGCATCAGCCTCTTCTTTCTTCTTCTTGAAATATTCTTTGATTCCCATGTCAACAATTCTGCATTGCAGTTTCCTTGATTCTTGCGATCATGGACACCAGCCCATTGGCACGCGTAGGAGAAAGATTCTCCTTGAGCCCGATGCGTTCCACTACCGAAAAGTCGGAAGACAGTATTTCCTGAGGAGTCCTGCCGGAATAGATGCTGATCAGCAAAGAAATGATTCCCTTCGTGATGATGGCGTCACTGTCTGCACGGAAAACGATCCTCCCCTCTTCCATCCTGTAGTCCAACCAGACTCTGGACTGACAACCTTTAATCAGCTTGTCATCAGTCTTCGCCTCGTCCGGATAGGAATCCAGTGATTTTCCCAATTCGATCAGATATTCGTATTTATCCAACCAGTCGTCAAATACAGAGAATTCTTCAACGACATCATTCTCTGCCTGCTCCAAAGTTTTTTCCATGATCTATATTTTTCTAAAAAACTGGAATTGTTCCCCGTGGAACAATTCCGCTTTCATTTGATAATCTGCACAAATCAAGCCAACATGGCGATGGCCTTATGAAGGCTGGCGATGAAATACTCTGCTTCTTCCAGCGTGTTGTACGGAGCAAAGGAAGCCCTCAGCATGCCGGTCACGCCGAAACGAGTCATCAACGGTTCAGCGCACATGTGTCCGGAACGGACAGCAACCCCCATCTTGTCCAGAATCAGTGCGAGATCCTCATGATGAACTCCCTCGACCACAAAGGAGAACAAAGGAATCTTCACGGAAAGATCTTCAGGACGACCGAAGATATGGATGCGGGGGTCCGCCTCCAGTTCCTTCATCATATAAGCGACAATCTCACTGCTATTCTCTTCAACAAGCTGATTCTCGATTCGTTTCATGAACTCAACAGCAGGTTTCAAGGTCGCACCACCCGCAAAATTAGGAGTGCCGGCCTCGAATTTCAACGGCAGTTCCGCATAGGTCGTCCGCGAGAAGGTCACTGTACCGACCATCTCCCCTCCCCCCATGTACGGAGGCATCTCCTGAAGATACTTCTCTTTCGCATAGAGAACACCGGTACCTGCAGCCGCATAGATCTTGTGACCGGAGAACGCATAGAAATCGCAGTCCAGATCCTGGACATCCACCCGCTGATGCACGATACCCTGCGCCCCGTCGACCAGAACAGGGATTCCCTTACTATGACAGATCCTGACGATTTCCTTCACCGGATTCACGATACCGAGCACATTGGAAATATGAGTGACAGCCACGATCCTGGTCCTTGAAGTACAGAGTTCCTCAAGCTTATCAAGCATCAGACAGCCACGGTCATCTACCGGCAGAACCTTCAGCACGGCCTGTTTCCGGATACACATCAGCTGCCAGGAGACGATGTTCGAATGATGTTCCGCTTCGGAAACGATCACCTCGTCACCGGGGTGAACATAAGCTTCACCGAAGCAGAAAGCTACCAGATTGATCGATGCCGTCGCTCCTGAAGTGAATACGATCTCCTTCGTGGAGGTCGCATTGATATATTCACGCACGGCTTCACGGCTTTCCTCGTAAGCCATCGTAGCTTCTTCAGCCAGACGATGAACTGCGCGGTGGATATTCGCGTTGGACTTGAGACTGATCTCATTCCATTTATCCACCACTGCCTGCAGACGCTGTGAAGTCGCAGCATTGTCCAGATAGACGAGATTCTTGCCGTAAACTTTCCTGTCGAGAGCAGGGAAAAGGCTTCTGATTGTATTGATATTTTCCATTTCCATAAAACACAGCAAATTTACTGAATTTAATCTTATTATCACATAAAAGTCTTATTTTTGCCATCATACCAGAAAGCACAATAATTATGATAGACTACATCAAAGGCGACCTCATGGACCTGAATCCGACGGAAGCGATCGTCGAATGTTACGGCATCGGCTATCGGATCCTCATCTCCCTGAATACTTTCTCACAGCTGGAAGGACAGGAAACAGTCACGCTGTACATCCATCACTATCTCCGAGAGGACGAGGAACTCTTCTACGGGTTCAGCACGAAAGACGAGCGGGAGCTTTTCCGTCTTCTGATCAGTGTTTCCGGCATCGGTGCGGCCACGGCGAGAATGATGCTGTCTTCACTGAGTCCGGACGATATCCGCAACGCGATCCTGTCCGAAGACATCAACCGGATCAAGAGCGTCAAGGGTATCGGACTGAAAAGTGCTCAACGACTCATTCTGGAACTGAAGGACAAGATAGTCAAAGGAGGAGGCACAGAAGGCACGAGACTGATCGGTCATCTGGACAACGCTGTAGTGGAAGAAGCGACGACTGCACTGGTCACCTTAGGATTCACGAAAGCAAATGTCACGAAGGTCATGAACATTCTCCTGAAAGAGAAACCGGACGCAAGCCTGGAAGAACTGATCAAACTCGGCTTGAAGAAACTCTGATCGAAATCCACAGACAAAAAAATCAGGTTCCGTTTTTTGAATGGAACCTGATTTTTTTCAATTCTCCCCTATCGGCCGAAATAAACCAGCAGAACCGAAATGTCAGATGGACTGACTCCAGAAATGCGGGAAGCTTGAGCAATGGTCTTCGGCGCATATTTCTTGAGTTTCTGCCGACATTCAATAGAGAGACTCTCGACCTTTTCGAAATCAAAATCATCAGGAATGAGGAGATTCTCCAACCTCATGATTTTATCAGCCATCTCACGTTCACGCTGAATATAGCCACTGTATTTGATGGAGACTTCCGAAGAATCCAGAATTTCACGCTGGTAGTTTTCTTCGACAATCCCGTCAAGAGTCGAGGCATCCAGTTCGCTGACCGGATAATCGCAGTTGAATTTCAATACATAAGAAGCATCGAACAATGAAGCCGTCTCCGGACATGCTGCGGACGCAAAACTCTTCAAAGACAGACGCTTTCCATAAGCCAACAGATCTGCATATCTCTTTCCTTCAAGAACAGGTGCCAATGGATTCGTGAATTCAGCCTCGCAAGAGAGCGCGTGCTTATCAAATGTTCCACGTGGAACAAATTTAAACAATTCATGGATTTTTACCTGAGGGCGTGACATCAGATCAGCGATGCGACGTCGAGAATCAATGGCTGAAGTACCGCAACTTTCCAGATAGCCATTGACCTGATCCGGCTTCACAGAAGCTTCGCAGAAGAAACGGTTGAATTTCTCGATGGACTCATACTTCTTCATGGTATAGGCGTAGCGGAACTCATCGGCCAGGCCAAGCTCATGAGAACGAGCGGTCAACCTGAAGTCAGCATTGTCCTGACGCAGAAGAATACGATACTCCGCCCGGGAGGTGAACATACGGTAAGGTTCATCGACACCTTTCGTGATCAGGTCATCGATGAGAACACCGATATAAGCCTCATCCCTCTTGAGAACGAAAGGTTCTTTTCCATTGACCTTGAGATGAGCATTGATACCGGCCATCAGCCCCTGTGCAGCAGCTTCCTCATAACCGGTGGTACCATTGACCTGACCGGCAAGGAATAGATTCTCGATGGTCTTCAATTCCAGCGACGGTTTCAGCTGAGTCGGATCGAAGTAATCATACTCGACGGCATAGGCCGGCCGGTAGATCTTGGCATGCTCGAATCCCTTGATGGCATGTAAGGCATCCAGCTGGATACGCAGCGGAAGAGAAGAAGAAAAGCCTTGAAGATAGTACTCGTTGGAGAAACGCCCTTCCGGCTCGAGGAAGAGCTGGTGCTCATCCTTCCCTGCGAAAGTGCGGAGCTTGTCTTCGATGGACGGACAGTAACGCGGACCGATCCCCTTGATCATTCCGGAAAAAAGCGGAGACTCCGAGAAGCCACTCCTCAAGATGTCATGAACCGTCTTGTTCGTATGCGCGACAAAACATGGCAGCTGCGGAGTTCCGTTCTGGGCAGTGGAAAGATAAGGAAGGTAGGAGAATTTCTCCGGTACCTCATCTCCCCCTTGGAGAATCATGTCCGAAGTGTCGACCGTAGAAATATCAATTCTTGGAGGAGTACCCGTCTTCATCCGAGCAGTCCGGATTCCCATCTCGACCAGCTGCTCAGTCAGTCCATGGGAAGCAAGCTCTCCGATACGCCCACCTTCAAAACAGGTCTGGCCGATGAAGAGTTTACCGGTCAGAAAGGTTCCGGCCGTCAAAATTACCGCCTGAGAATTGAAAATTGCCCCGGTGGTTGTACGGCAGCCTGCAATTTTTCGATTCTCAAAGAGGAAAGACGTTACAGAATCTTGGTAAATATCTAATACACAATTAGTTTCAAGGATTTTTCGCCATGAAGCGGAAAATTGGGTTTTATCGCACTGTGCACGAGGGCTCCACATGGCCGGACCCTTGGAACGGTTGAGCATGCGGAACTGCAGCGTAGAGGCATCCGTGACAATGCCGGTATAACCTCCAAGCGCATCTATCTCTCTGACTATCTGGCCTTTAGCAATTCCTCCGATTGCAGGATTACAGGACATCTGACCAAACTTGTTCATGTCCATGCTGATCAGAAGCACGGAAGAACCCATCCTGGATGCAGCCATGGCGGCCTCACAACCTGCATGTCCGCCACCGACAACAATGACATCGTATCTGTTCTGCATATTATAAAAGTTCCCTCAAAGACAAATAATAATTTTCTTTGGAACGCATCATCTTGATATCTTCTTCCGTATGGTCGTCATAGCCGATAAGATGAAGAAGACCATGAACGATGACACGATTCAGCTCATCCTTGAATTCCGTACCGAACTCGACGGAATTGTCGCGGACGCTGTCGACGCTGATGAAGAGATCCCCGCTGAGTACCTCGCCTTCACAATAGTCAAAAGTGATGATGTCCGTATAATAGTCATGCTGAAGAAATTTCCGGTTGATGTCAAGAAGGTACGGATCGGAACAGAAAATGATGGCGATATCGCCTAAAGTCCTGACTTCACTCTCGGCTACAAGCTTGAGCCACTTGCTGTTTTTCAACTTGCCCTTGAAAATGAAATCAGTATCTTCAGAATTATAGGTTATCATGATGTTGAATTTTCTGCAAAAATACAACTATTATATAAAAAAGTTGAATTTTGAAATATTTATTTCTAACTTTACCGAGCATTTATGAAAATAAAGTAATCGAGATATGGAACTTAAAAAGTCAGAAAAAGCGAATTTGGAAAACAAGAAATTGCTTTTCACAGAAGTTGGTCTAATACTGGCTCTAAGTGCACTTTACTTTGCTTTTGAATGGACAACCGAAAAAGTAGAAGTAAAGGAGTTGGAAGTGGAAAATCTTGTAGAGTATGTTGAAGAGGCTCCACCTCCATCAACTCAAGAGACTCCTCCACCACCAGAAGCGCCAGTACTTCCTACCTTCCTGGACAAGATCGACATCGTCGATGATAATGTAGATGTTGAAGAATTCAACTTCATCAACCTGGAAGATGAAACGGATTTCGAGATTGAAATCACTGATTATGTAGAGGAAGTTGAAGAAGAGGTTGTGGAAGAAGAATCTGTACCTTTCGTGATGGTAGAGGAAAAACCGTCATTCATGGGTGGAGATGCCAACCAATTCTCCAAATGGGTGAACCAGAGACTTGTCTACCCTGAGACTGCTAAAGAAAACGGAGTGCAGGGACGTGTCACCTTGGAATTCACAGTAGGTAAAGACGGTACCGTAGGAAAAGTACGAGTCCTCCGTGGAGTGGATCCTTCACTGGACAAAGAGGCTGTCAGAGTTGTCTCAATGTCCCCGAAGTGGACCCCAGGTAAACAGAGAGACCGTGCAGTTCCGGTAGTCTACACCTTCCCTGTTATCTTCAAATTGAGATAATCGAATCCACAACAATTAATATAGGCTGTCCTTCGGGACAGCCTTTTTTTAGTATGAAGAAAGAAGAAATTTACAAAGACAGAGCCGTATTCGTCGGAGTCATCAAGCAGGGTGACGACGAAAGACAGATCATGGAATATCTGGACGAACTCGAGTTCCTGGCTGAGACAGCGGGAGCCATGGGTGTGAAGAAATTTATCCAGAAAGTCGACAAACCGGACAACAGGACCTATATCAGAAGCGGTAAACTGGAAGAAATCAGGACGTATATCGAAGAAAACGAAATCGATGTAGTCATCTTTGATGATGAACTCTCCCCTACCCAATTGAGAAACATAGAAAGCATCGTCAAAGTCAGGATTCTGGACAGGACGAACCTCATTCTGGACATTTTCGCGCAAAGAGCGAAAACGGCCTATGCGAAAATGCAGGTTGAGCTGGCTCAGTACCAGTATCTTTTACCAAGATTGACCAGGATGTGGACCCACTTGGAACGCCAGAAAGGTGGTATCGGAATGAGAGGACCAGGTGAGACCCAGATCGAAACGGACCGTCGTATCATCCAGGACAAGATCGCCAAACTGAAAGAACAGCTGAAAAAGGTAGATAAACAGATGGCCTCTCAGCGTGGAAACCGCGGATCTCTGGTCAGGATTTCGCTCGTTGGCTATACGAATGTCGGGAAAAGTACGATCATGAACATGTTGGCAAAAAGTGATGTATTTGCAGAGAACAAGCTTTTCGCTACTTTGGATACGACGGTCCGCAAAGTCGTGATCGAAAATGTACCATTCCTCCTGAGCGACACCGTAGGTTTCATCAGGAAACTCCCTACCCAGCTTGTGGAAGCCTTCAAGAGTACCTTGGATGAAGTCCGAGAAGCCGACATTCTCGTTCATGTGGTGGATATCTCCCATCCGAACTACGAGGAACATATGAAAGTAGTGGAAGATACATTGAAGGATATCAAGGCCTCAGACAAGCCAGTTTACGTCGTATTCAACAAGATCGACGCCTATAGGTATGAAGAGTATGACGAATTTTCACTTGTCCCTAAAAAGCCCGAAAATTACAGTCTTGAGGAACTGAAAAACAGTTGGATTGCAAAAGAAAACACACCATGTATCTTCATCTCCGCGAAAAAGAAGATCGGCATCGAGAAACTTAGGAACGATTTGTACAAAATGGTGGCGGAAATCCATGCCGGACGCTGGCCTTTCGACAACTTCCTCTGGTAAATGAAGCGACCTTCCTCCGAGATCGTCAAGAAAAAAGCGGCTGCTATCTCAAGATAGCGGCCGCTTCATATTTTCATGCTGCCGGATAAACCGACATGACACTAATCTTTGAATTTAGCGCTGAGGAATTCTCTGTTCAGACGTGCGATGTGAGAAACGGTCACGTGCTTAGGGCACTCCATCTCACAAGCTCTGGTATTCGTACATGAACCGAAACCGAGTTCATCCATCTTGGCAACCATTGCTTTTGCACGTTTCGCACCTTCAACCTTACCTTGAGGAAGCAGAGCCAGAGAGCTGACACGAGCAGCGACGAAAAGCATCGCAGAACCGTTTTTGCAGGTAGCCACACAAGCACCGCAACCGATGCATGCGGCAGCATCCATACTTTCCTCAGCCTTCTCGAACGGAATAGGAACTGTATTCGCATCTGGAACTCCACCTGTACCGACGGAAATGTAACCGCCAGCCTGGAGAATCTTGTCGAATGCCTGACGGTCTACGACAAGGTCCTTGATGACAGGAAATCCCTTACTTCTCCACGGCTCGATCGTAATGGTGTCGCCGTCATGGAATTTACGCATGTGGAGCTGACAGGTAGTCACCTCATCGTCTGGTCCATGTGCTCTACCGTCGATATATAATGAGCAAGCACCGCAGATACCCTCACGGCAGTCATGGTCGAAGGATACAGGACCACTGCTCTGGCATCCCTTCTCGACAGCTACCGGATCCATACCCTCTTGAATGAGCTGCTCGTTCAGGATATCGAGCATCTCGAGGAAAGAGCTGTCTGGGGATATATTCTTGACCTTGTAGGTCTCAAAATGTCCTTTTGCTTTGGCGTTTTTCTGACGCCATACTTTCAAAGTTAAATCCATCTCAATTAGTCTTTATAGTTTCTAGTAGCGATCTTGATATTCTCATACTTCAGAGGCTCCTTATGGAGCTCAGGCTCGACGCCTTCGCCCTTGTACTCCCAAGCGGAAACGTACATGTAGTGCTCGTCATCACGTTTGGTCTCGCCCTCTTCAGTCTGCATTTCTACGCGGAAGTGACCGCCACAAGATTCTCTACGGTTGAGAGCATCACGTGCCATGAGTTCACCTACCTCGAAGAAATCGATCAATCTCAGTGCTTTCTCAAGCTCCTGATTGAATTCACCGTTCTCACCCGGTACATAGACATTCTCCCAGAACTCTTTCTTGAGGTCGTCGATCAGCTCGATCGCTTTCTTCAATCCAGCCTCATCACGGGCCATACCGACATATTCCCACATGACGTGGCCAAGTTTCTTGTGGATGGTATCTACACTCTCCTTACCCTTGATAGAGAATACTTTCTCGATCTTCTCCCTGACTTTCTTCTCAGCCTCTTCAAACTCAGGAGCGTTGATGTCAGTCTTAGGATCCTTGAATCTGGAAGCAAGATAGTCACCGATAGTGTAAGGAAGGATGAAGTAACCGTCAGCAAGACCCTGCATCAATGCAGATGCACCGAGACGGTTTCCACCGTGGTCTGAGAAGTTTGCCTCACCGATTGCATAAAGACCAGGGATAGTAGTCATGAGGTTGTAGTCAACCCAGATACCACCCATCGTATAATGGATCGCAGGGTAGATCATCATCGGTTCCTTGTAAGGATCGGTATCAGTAATCTTGTTGTACATCTGGAACAAGTTACCATACCTGGCTGCGATGACATCTTTACCCAATCTTTCAATTGCGGATTTGAAATCAAGGAATACGGCAAGTCCTGTCTCGTTGACACCGTAACCGGCATCACATCTCTCCTTTGCGGCACGGGAAGCCACGTCACGAGGTACGAGGTTTCCGAAAGCCGGATAACGACGCTCGAGGTAGTAGTCTCTGTCTTCTTCCGGAATGTCGGAAGCCTTGATCTCATGTTTACGAAGTTTCGCTACATCTTCAAGTTTCTTAGGTACCCAGATACGTCCGTCATTACGGAGCGACTCTGACATCAAGGTCAGTTTAGACTGCTGCTCGCCGTGTACAGGAATACAGGTCGGATGGATCTGCGCGAAACATGGGTTTGCGAAGAATGCACCTTTCTTATAGCACTGCCAAGCTGCGGAAGCGTTGGAGTTCATGGCGTTGGTAGAAAGGAAGTAAGTGTTTCCGTAACCACCGCTGGCCAGAACGACTGCGTGTGCACCGAATCTTTCAATTTCACCGGTCACGAGATTCCTGGTAATGATACCTTTTGCCTCACCGTTGATCAGGACCAGATCAAGCATCTCATGACGAGGATAGCTCTTCACTGTACCGGCAGCAATCTGACGGTTCAAAGCGGCATAGGCTCCGAGAAGAAGCTGCTGTCCGGTTTGACCACGCGCATAGAAGGTACGGCTGACCTGCGCACCTCCGAATGATCGGTTGGCAAGCATTCCGCCGTATTCACGAGCGAAAGGCACACCCTGAGCAACACACTGATCAATGATATTGTTGCTCACTTCAGCAAGACGGTAGACGTTAGCTTCACGGCTACGGTAGTCACCACCCTTGATGGTATCGTAGAAGAGACGATAGATGGAGTCGTTGTCATTCTGATAGTTCTTGGCAGCGTTGATACCACCTTGAGCGGCGATGGAATGCGCTCTACGTGGGGAATCGCTGATACAGAATACTTTTACATTGTATCCTAATTCTCCAAGTGAAGCAGCTGCAGATGCACCACCGAGACCAGTTCCGATGACAATGATTTCCATTTTCCGTTTGTTGCCAGGACTGACAACACGGATCTGAGTCTTATGCTTCGTCCACTTTTCGGACAAAGGTCCCTCAGGAATCTTAGAAATTAATTTTTCGGCCATTTAAATATAGTATTAATGAAATTTCGCTACAATTTTAGTCATTTTTAAGGAAAAGAGCAAAAATATTAGAACAAGCTTCCTTCTTCCTGCTGTTTTAGTTCGAAGCCCAGATGCTTGTACGCCAATTCAGTAGCTTCACGCCCTCTCGGAGTACGGATGATGAAGCCCTCTTTTATAAGGAACGGTTCATAGACTTCCTCCAAGGTTCCCTGATCCTCGCCGACCGCAGTCGCGATCGTGTTCGCTCCGACCGGCCCTCCTTTGAACTTGGTGATGATCGTGCGGAGAATCTTGTTGTCTATGGCATCCAGTCCCCTCTTGTCGATGTTCAGCGCATCCAGTGCATAGCGGGCAATCGATAAATCCACATGCCCATTACCGATAACCTGTGCGAAATCCCGGACACGACGGAGGAGCGAATTGGCAATACGGGGGGTTCCGCGGCTCCTCAGCGCGATTTCGAAAGCGGCATCTTCCTCGATTTCTATATTCAATATGGAAGCACTGCGTTTGACGATGCGGACCAGGGTCGGAGTGTCATAATATTCAAGAGCGCATTTGATGCCGAAACGGGCACGGAGCGGAGAGGTCAGAAGGCCGCTTCTCGTCGTCGCTCCGACCAGAGTGAAAGGATTGAGTGCGATGCGGACCGAACGGGCTCCCGGTCCTTTATCGATCATGATGTCGATCACGAAATCTTCCATCGCGGAATAGAGATATTCTTCCACGACCGGAGAAAGACGATGGATTTCATCGATGAAAAGAACATCCCCTTCTTCCAGGGAAGTCAGCAGTCCAGCCAAGTCTCCCGGCTTGTCGAGAATAGGTCCGGAAGTGACCTTCATGTTCACGCCAAGTTCGTTCGCGATGATGTGTGCCAAGGTCGTTTTTCCCAGTCCCGGAGGGCCGTGAAAAAGCACGTGGTCCAAGGACTCGCCTCGCATTTTTGCAGCGGCTACGAAGATCTTGAGATTCGAGATTATCTTGTCTTGACCGGAGAACTCTTCCAGCCCTTGCGGCCTGATAATTCCGTCTATTTCCTTATCTTTGTTCCCATTGATGTCATGCGGGTTGAATCCATTCTCCTTCATCTCATTCATATTTATTTACAAAGATAGATTTTTTTTTAAAAGTATTGATTATTATTGTCCTGTTGATATGTTGATAACACTAACCAAGTGATTGGAAATCAGTGTGGTCTCTTGTTGATAAGCTGTTCACTACGCATTTGATTTCTTGATGAAAAAAAATCAGGATTTCTTTTTGATATGAGAATTCCGCATGGCTTATACAAAATATCATCAATGTTAAATTTAGTTATCATTTAGTTTCAACAGGGTTTTAAACAGGTTTTCAACCGATTTTTTACGCAAATGTTGATAAGCTCAGAATCTTTGCAGCAACTGGAGAAAATTGTGGAATCCGGTGCTGAAGCCTCTTGCAGCGGCTTATATCTTTCTGCAAGGTGGTTCATCGTTTCCTTGCTCAAAAGAGCCGGTCTGCAGGTGATCGTATTGCCGACCAAGGAGGATGCCGAGTATTGTGTGTCAGATCTTTACAGCCTGACGGAAGGAGATTGTGCCTTCTTTCTTCCGGATTCCGGAAAGAATCTGCAGCGCAGTAACTATAAATCTTCCCTCGGCGTACAACGTACGGCGGCCATCAGTCGCATGATGGAGGATATGAACAATTTGTTGATAAACGGCAATTTTGTTGATAACTTCGGAGCGAAAGGCCTTCCAGGTACGTATATCGTCACTTATCCGGCTGCATTGGAGGAGGAAATCCCCCCTGTCAGCACCATAAAATCATCGATATTAACAATCAATGTTCATGATGAACTCAGTCATCAGCAGATTATCGAGACTTTGGTGGGACAAGGTTTTGAAAAAGTGGATTTCGTCTCTGAGCCGGGGCAGTTCGCGATCCGTGGTGCAGTGGCTGATATCTTCTCCTATTCCTTCAACAATCCTTACCGTTTCTCCTTCTTCGGAGATGAGGTGGAGAAGATCAATGTGTTCGATTGCAACACGCAGCTTTCCATAGAATCCGTTACCAAGGCCGACATCTATCCGAACCTTGAACTTAGTGACGAGAGTACGGAAGCCGGTACCCGGATCCTGGACATCCTTCCGGAAAACACACTGGTCTGGCTGGACAGTCCTGACCTGTATTCGGACACGGAACTGTGGCCGTCGTTCGAGCGTTTCCAGAAGGTTTATCTGAACGTTCCGCTGAATACTCCGGCACCGGCAAAGACCGTGCGTTTCAACATCGCGCCGCAACCGGTGTTCAACAAAAATTTCGAACTGCTGACGATGGACATCAGGAAGCGGATGGAGGAAGGTTACAAGGTCCTGATCTATGGAGAAAAGAAATCTCAGCTTGATCGTCTCCATAACATCCTTGCGGAGAATGAAGGACTGATCCCTTCTTTCGTTCCGGGGCACAATATCCACAGCGGTTTCATTGACCATGATGATAAGGTCTGCTGTTATTGCGATCACGAGATCTTCGACCGTTTCCACAGGGTCAGCATACGCCGTTCGGTAGACAAGAGCGAGCAGCTGACGATCAATGATCTCAGTTCCTTCGCGATCGGAGACTATGTTGTGCATATCGATTACGGTATAGGTATTTTCGGCGGACTCGTGCGGATGAAGGATGACAAGGGACGCATTCATGAGGTCGTGAAGTTGACTTACCGTGACGGGGATGTCGTCTTCATTTCCGTCCATGCGCTCCACAAGATTTCAAGGTACAAGTCGAAGGAGGCCGAGGTGCCGAAGATCAATAAGCTGGGTTCGAAGGTATGGCAGAATCTCAAGAGCAGCACGAAGTCCAAGGTCAAGGATATCGCGAAGGATCTTATCCAGCTGTATGCGAAGCGGAAGAGTGTGCATGGTTTCGCTTTTTCTCCAGATTCCTTCATGCAGCAGGAACTGGAATCTTCGTTCATGTATGAAGATACACCGGATCAGGAGAAGGCGGTGAAGGCGGTGAAGGCGGACATGGAGGATGATTGCCCGATGGATCGTCTGGTCTGCGGGGATGTCGGTTTCGGCAAGACGGAGGTTGCGGTACGTGCGGCTTTCAAGGCGGTGGCTGACAACAAGCAGGTAGCTGTGCTGGTTCCGACCACTATTCTGGCGCTTCAGCATTTCAAGACTTTCCAGAACCGGCTGAAGGATTTTCCGTGCAGCATCGATTATGTGAGCCGACTGAGGACCGCGAAGGAAATCTCGCAGATTCAGGAGCGGTTGAAGAAAGGAACTTTGGATATCGTCATCGGTACCCATAAGCTGATCGGCAAGGGATTCGAGTTCAAGGATCTCGGATTGCTGATCATTGATGAAGAGCAGAAGTTCGGTGTCGGCGCGAAGGAAAAGTTGCGCCAGCTGAAGGCTTCAGTCGATACTTTGACCTTGACGGCGACGCCGATTCCGCGAACCTTGCAGTTCTCCTTGCTTGGTGCCCGTGACTTGTCCATCATCAATACTCCACCACCTAACCGTATACCGGTCCAGACGGAGATCATGCTTTTCGATCCGGACGAGGTAAAGAAGATCATTGACTATGAACTGAACCGTGGTGGACAGCTTTTCTTCGTTCATAATCGGGTGGAGGAACTGCAGTCCATCCATGATATCCTGCATCGGCTGGTCCCAGACATGAAGATCTGCGTCGCTCATGGGCAGATGGAGGCGAAGGTGCTGGAGAACAAGATTCTGGATTTCATGGCCGGAGATTATGATATGCTGCTGTGTACGACCATCATCGAGAACGGACTGGATATTCCGAACGCGAATACCATCATCATCAATCAGGCCCAGAACATTGGCCTGAGTGATCTGCATCAGCTCAGAGGAAGGGTCGGACGTTCGAACCGGAGAGCCTTCTGCTATCTCATCGTGCCTCCATTGGTCTCCATTACTGATGAAGCCAGAAGAAGGTTGAAGGCCATCGAGTCGTTCTCTGACCTCGGCAGCGGCTTCAACATTGCCATGCAGGATCTCGATATCCGCGGCGCCGGCAACTTGCTGGGAGCGGAGCAGAGCGGTTTCATCACGGACATGGGCTTCGAGACTTATCAGAAGATTCTGGCTGAGGCTATGGAGGAACTTGGAGTAGAGACCGGCATCACGGCAAAGTCGGATCTGGAGAAATTCGTGTCCGACTGTACGATCGAGACCGATCAGGTGGCGCTGATCCCGGATACTTACATCAATGTGACGGCAGAGAAGATCCGGATCTACAAGGAACTGGATTCCCTCGATACGGAAAAGGAAATCATTTCCATGAGAGGGAAGCTGGAAGATCGCTTCGGACCGGTTCCGGAAGAGCTGGAGCGGCTGTTCGATATCATCCGGATCCGGCAGACGGCGAAGGCTCTCGGTTTCGAGAAGGTCATCATCAAGAACGGAGTGATGATCGCTTTCTTCATCACGAATCCTTTGTCGCAGTATTACCGTTCGAAAAAGTTTTCCGACGTGCTGGAGAAGATCACGGCTTATCCGCAGAAGATCGAACTGAAACAGTCGGACAACAAGCTCCGTATCTTCGTGCGTAACGTGGACAATCTTTCCAAAGCGTATGAGATTTTGACAAAGTTGTAGAAAAATCATAAATTTGTATGTTCAAAACTGTTTGATTGTGGCAAATCTCATTATCGATATAGGAAATACAGCCTTGAAAGCGGCCTGGGCTGACGGAATTACCTTGGGCAAGACTTTCCGTTATCAGGGAGAAAGGACGAATGAGTTCATTCTTTCATTGACAGAGAAGGTGAAACCGGATGTGATGGTGATCAGTTCGGCCAAGGACTTGTCCACTGGAAACCTGGCTCGGCTGGAACGAGAGTGCCGGGTACTTCTGGTACTGGATTCCTCCCATTCCCACATCATGGAGCAGAATGGGCTTCCGGCCTATCTTACTCCGGATCGTGCGGCTTCCGTGCTTGCGGCCCGTTACCTCTTCAAGGGGAAAGGGTGCACCATCTTCGATTTCGGAACGACCTTGGCCGTCGATTTCCTTGATGAGCACGGTGTCTATACGGGAGGCAATCTTTCTGTGGGATGCCGGACAAGGTTCAAGGCTCTGAACCGTTATTCCAGATCACTTCCGCTGGTGGATACGCCGGAGGAGACGCAGGAACAGGGAAATTCTGTCGAGAGCGGCATCGCGGACGGAGTGATCAAGGGAATGTTATATGAAATTGAAGGATACCAGTCTGATTATCCTCAAAATATCGTGGTTTTTACAGGAGGGGATTCAATTTATTTTGCAAAAAGGATGAAAAATTCCATCTTTGTAGTTTCTAACCTTATTTTGATGGGGTTGGCTTTAATAGCAGATAAATATGGGAAAATCAGTTAGATATCTATTGGTGGCAGTGCTTTTGTGTCTCGGTGCCGGATTGTCGGCGCAGAACAACGGTGCCTATGGCTCTTATTCCCCATATTCCCTGTACGGTATCGGTGAAATGTCCCGTTCGGGAAATGCCTTCACCCAATCCATGGGTGGTGTGGGTATCGCGACCAGGAACCGTCGTTTCATCAACATTCTTAATCCGGCTGCGGTGACGGCCAGGGACAGTCTGGCTTTCATGGCGGATTTCGGACTTTCTCAGAAGAATACCTATTACAGGCAGAATGGAAAGAACAGCGCAAACAATACTTTCAACCTGAATGATCTGGTCATGAGTTTCCCGATCTGGAGAACGTCGGCTATGATGGTCGGTATTACACCGTTCAGTGATGTCGGCTATGATTTTTCTTCACAGGTGGATGATGATATCATCGCGGATACCGGTGCCATCGACTACAATGCTTCCGGAACTGGAGGCGTCTATCAGGTTTTCATAGGAGCTGGTGCCACTTTCTGGAGGAGATTCTCCATCGGTGCTGAACTGGACATATTTTTCGGAAATATCGAAAAGCTGACGAGCACAACCTTAGCGCATGGCGATTACCGGTCCGTGAACAGTGGTGACAAGTTGAATATTCGCGGAACATCCGGGAAATTCGGTCTCCAGTATGAGCAGAAGTTAGGTGGTGACATTTCCTTGATTGCCGGAGCTACCTACCGTCTGCGGACGAATATGAAAGGTCAGGCTACTTCATTCAATTACGGCACACAATCAGGAGTGGTGGATTCCGTCAGGACGGAAATCATCAGGTTGAAGGAAAATGGCTTGAAATTTGGAGATGAACTGGGTATAGGTATCGCCGTCAGGGGAGGAGAAAACTGGACCGCTGAGTTCAATTACGTGAGATCGGATTGGAGAAACGCCGGCATGGATGCCGTGAATGGATTTGCAGTCAAGGGAGATATGGATTTCACAGCTTCCGTTTCCCACTCTTTCAAGGCAGGATTCGAAATCGTTCCGAACAGGAACGATGTCAGGTATTATCTGAAACGTTGCGCTTACCGGGGAGGCTTGTATTACGACAGAGCTCATTATAAGGTCAACGGCAATCCTGTGGATGGTTTCGGCATGACGTTGGGTGTCACGCTTCCGGTATGGCGATGGTATAACGGAATTTCGCTTGGAGTAGATTTCGGCCAGAAAGGCTCCTTGAAGAATAACCTGGTCCGCGAGCGTTACTTCAAGTTCATGATCGGCTTCAATATCCATGATATATGGTTCCAGAAAACAAGATACAAATAGTCTTCTGGGTGCGGTAAACTAGATACGAACAAATTATTAATGATATTATGAAAAAAATAGCTCTGATTTTTCTTGCTGTGCTCATGATGGGTGTAGGCAGTGTTCCTGCATCAGCACAGAAATACGGTACGACCGCAGACAGTACGGAATGTATCAAGTATCTTTCATTCTACCTTGAACATTTCAAATTGAAGAATTATGACGAGGCTATTCCCCAGTGGAGGAAAGCGTACAAATATTGCCCTCCTACCGCCAGCCAGAATATGCTGATCCACGGTACTTCCTTGATGAGAATGCTCATCAACAAGAACTCCAGGAACGTCATCTACAGGGATGAACTGATTGATAGCTTGATGACTCTCCATGATGTCAGGGCGGAGTACTATCCGAAATATGCTGTTACAGTCATGAACAACAAGGGTCTCGACTTGGTCAACTTTGTGAAAGACGATCCGCAGAAACTCTATGATGAACTTTCCAAAATCATCGATTTCAATAAGTCCAAGACTAGACCGAGCATCTATGTGAATTATTTCAATGCGGTCAATCTCCTTTATGGAAACGGTGTCCTGAATGCTGAAGCTGTCATGGCGAACTACTCCAAATGCGTAGATTACCTTTCAGCCTACGATCCTAAGAAAGAGAGAGAGAAGGAAGAAGTGGATAAGGTCAAGGAAGCGATCGAGAACATTCTCATCGCCAGTCAGGTAGCCAGCTGCGACAACCTCATTGAACTCTATACACCGAGATTCGCCGAGAATCCTGATGATGCCGCTCTCGCTTCCAATATCGTGAAGATGATGAGTATGGCTGAGGACTGCATGGATAATGACCTTTACCTCAATGCAGTGAATACCATGCATAGAGTTGAGCCGTCACATACTTCCGCATACTTCCTCTTCAAACTTTATTCTTCAAGAGGTGATGTGGATCAGGCTCTTAAATTCATCGATGAGGCCATCGCTTATCCGGAGTCGGATGACCTTACGGATGCTGACTACTATCTGCAGGCAGCCACCTTTGCGCTTACGGAGGGTCGTTATGTCTATGCCAACAATGCTGCAAGCAAGGTTCCTGCACTGGATCCTTCACTCGCAGGTAAAGCATACATCATCCTCGGTACCGTATGGGGTAGCCAGGTATGTAAAGGTAACGACATTGACAAGAGAGCTCCATATTGGGTAGCTGTCGATTATATGATGAAAGCAAAGAAAGCTGACCCGAGTCTTGCAGAGGAAGCGAATCAGAGCATCGCAAGATATAGTCAGTACTATCCGCAGACTGGAGATGCCTTCATGTATGACCTTACCGACGGTATGTCCTACACCGTTTCCTGCAATGGTATGAGAGCGGTGACGACTGTCAGGACCCAGAAATAGAGAAAATTTGAGCAAGTCATTAAATACCATAGTGAAGATAGCAACCGCATGTGCGGTTGCTATCATGGTATTTTCATGCAAGGGTAAATTGCATGAGGAAGATATCGACATGTCCAATGTTCCGGTCCAGACCGTAGATAATGCCTTTTATGTGCAGACGCAGAACGGAGAAGTGAAGATGCGTATGGAGGCAGTCCGGATGGAAAGATACGATGAGGATTCTCTCGTGTTCGAACTCTTTCCTGCCGGTTTCGCAGTCTATGCTTTCACGGAGACCGGAGACGTGGAGACGGAAATCACTTCCGACAATGCTCGCCATTGCAAATTCGAGGATGGGCGGGAAACTTGGGAAGCCTTCGGCAATGTGGTGGTGAGAAACATCATCAAGAAGGAAGTCATGGAGACGGATACCTTGTTCTGGGACCGTCAGACTGAAAAGATCTGGACGGACTGCTATGTCAAGATGTATTCTCCGGACGGTTTCATGCAGGGCTATGGGATGGAATCCGATCAGCGCGCCCGTAATTCCGTCATCTTCAGGCCCTTCAACAATTATGGCATAATCACGAGAGACAGTCTCGCTGTAAAGGTGGATTCTATCAACTTTATAGGACCTTTTTTAAAAAAGTCATGATTTTTAACGGATTTTTTGCTATCTTCGCAACCCTTATGTTAATCACATTTTTAGCTAAATCTTTAAATTAAAAATAAAATGGCGGTTCTAGAAACAATTCGCGTTAAATTCGGCGTCTTGATCACAGTGCTCATTGCTATAGCACTGCTTTCTTTCATTGTAGACCCGAGTGTATTCAATTCTTGCACCAGTGGAAACGGTGATGTCATGGAAATCGAAGGTGAGGATATCACTTATCTGGACTACCAGACTGCACTGGAAAAGAACAAAATTTCAATGGATGTACTCTATAACGGCGCTTATCGTCCTAATACATTCCAGACCCATCAGATGCTCGAGCAGAATTTCCTGTTCCAGTACGGTATGACTCCGAAATTCGAGGCTGCAGGTATCACGGTTCCTGATTCTGAACTTGCATCTTACCTCCAGTTCACTCAGGAAGGTCAGCTCTACAACCAGCTTGCTTCCTTGAAGGAACAGTTTCCTCAGTATGAGTATCCGATGCAGACCATCGTCGATCAGATCAGGAGAAACCTCTATGTGTACAAATACGGCAGTCTTTTTGCCAGCACAGCCTATTGCAACGCTTCCGTGATCGCTGATGAGGTGAATGACAATGCGGACAGCACTGCATTCATCCGCATTTCACCGGACTATTCTTTGCAGGTGGAAGTGAGCGATGAGGAGTGCAAGGCTTATTATGAGTCTCACAAAGTCGGTTTCAAGGATATGTACGGCAATGGTCAGGAAGGTCGTTACATCGAGTTCGCCACATTTGATATCGCTCCGTCTGCCAAGGACCTCGAGGCAGCACGTGCAGAGGCTGACAAGAACCTCAAGGACCTTCTGGCTGATTCAGCTGAGGACAATGAGGATGTGAAATACTACGATTACACTTCCTACAACCTTCCTTTTGCGGTGACCGATTACATCAATGGTAAAGACGCTTCTTCAGCAGTCGTTGCCAGCGAGGACGAATTCTACGCTGTCAACGTACTGGATGAGAAAGTCCTTCCTTCTTCCATCGAGATCAAGGTGGTTCCTGCCGCCGGTGAGTCTGTCGCAGACTCTCTCTTCGATGCAGTGCAAAGTCGTACGCTTGCATTCAACGCCATCAACGATACCTATTCAGAGCCTATGTCTTTCGTGGAGAACAAGCTGAACACGGCTTTCAAGGTCAATGACCGTAAGAACAGGCAGAATGTCTGGGTGAAGGTCATCAAGAGATCCGACAAGAAACTCCACAAGAAAGTGGCTTACGTGAAGAATTCCGCATTCGTCAGTGAGGAAACCGACGACGCGATCTCAGCAAAGGCCAAAGAGTTCGCTTCCAAGGCAACTTCTTATGAGGAGTTCTCTGCACAGCTTGCTGCTGTCGGTCAGAACGATAATTCCCACAGATCACAGATCTATCCTTCCTATTTCGACCTTCCATATTCCGCACGTACTTCTTACGCTAATGCAAGAGAGGTGATCAAATGGGCTTATGAGGCTACTGTAGGTCAGGTTTCCCCTGTTTACAAACTGGATGAGGTCTACGTGGTTGCAGCGCTTAAGGCTGTGAATGCTGACGGATATCTTTCCTATGAACTGGTTGCAGATCAGATCAGGAACATTCTCCGCAACGAGAAACTGCTTGCAGCTACTGCAGAGAAAGTGAAGACTCAGATTGCAGGACTTGAGAATATGAAAGAGATTGCTGCAAAACTTGAGACAAGTGTACAGACAGATAACATTATCTTCTCTTATTCTGCCCTTTCTCCGATGGATATGAACTCAGGAAACTTCGATCATAAATACGATCCTAAATTCGTCGGTGCCGTCAGCGCATCGGAAGTTGGTAAAGTTTACGGTCCGTATGTAGGTAGCGGTGAGATCTTCGTATACAAGGTGCTTTCTCGTAACAAGAGAAATGCGTATACTGAGGATATGGCTATCCAGCATAATCAGTACAAGGCAGCTTATGCTTCTCAGATGGCTGCTGGTGAACTCATGAAAACCGTCAGATTCAACGACGAACGCGTGAAATTCATGTAAACATCCGATAACGGAAGAAAATGAGGATGCCGGCAGAAATGCCGGCATCTTTTTTATCTATCTGCAGGAGAAAGTCCTGAAGACGGTCCGTAGGAAGGACAGAGTTCAGGAGGGCATGGAACCTGTCGAATAGGTCCGTGTGCGGACATGAAGAAACCGGTAACCGAATCATATCGGTTACCGGTTTCTTCATGTGTTCTCGTCGGAAGATCAGACGTTGAACAGGAAGTGCATGATGTCACCGTCCTGAACGACGTATTCCTTACCCTCGATACCGAGCTTTCCAGCGGCTCTGCAGGCACTTTCAGACTTGAGCTGTACGAAGTCTTCGTATTTGATCACTTCTGCACGGATGAAGCCTTTCTCGAAGTCAGTGTGGATCACGCCGGCTGCTTTCGGTGCCTTGTCGCCTTTGTTGATGGTCCAGGCGCGGCACTCGTCAGCTCCTGCCGTGAAGAAAGTCTGGAGATTGAGCAGAGAGTAGGCGCTCTGGATGAGTCTCACGACACCACTTTCTTCCAGACCGAGTTCTTCCAGGAACATCTGCTTCTCTTCGTAAGTCTCGAGTTCCGCGATGTCGGACTCGATCTTTGCTGCGATCACGAGGATTTCAGCATCTTCGTCCTTCACGGCTTCCCTGACCTGCTCGACGTACTCATTGCCGGTAGAAGCGGAAGCTTCATCGACATTGCAGACATACATGACCGGTTTGTTGGTCAGCAGGAAAAGGTCTCTGGCCAGCTGCTGGTCTTCCGGAGAGTCGAATTTCACGCAACGGCAAGATTTGCCTTCCAGCAGGACTTCCTGATATTTCAGCAGGATCTCCAGCAGTTTCTTTGCCTGCTTGTCTCCGCCGGTCTTCGCCTGTTTCTCTACTTTCGCGATCCTGTTCTGGACCGTTTCCAGGTCTTTGAGCTGAAGTTCCATATCAATCACTTCCTTGTCCCTGACCGGATCGACCGTTCCGTCCACATGGACGATGTTCGGGTCGTCGAAGCATCTGAGAACATGGAGAATCGCATCCGTTTCCCTGATGTTGGCGAGGAACTGGTTGCCCAGACCTTCACCTTTGCTGGCTCCCTTCACCAGACCTGCGATGTCTACGATCTCGACAGTTGCAGGGATGACTCTCTGAGGATGGCAGATGCTTTCCAGCACCTCCAGTCTCTTGTCCGGTACGATGGTGGAACCGATGTTCGGCTCGATCGTACAGAAAGGGAAGTTTGCGCTCTGTGCCTTTCCGGAACTCACGCAGTTGAACAATGTAGATTTACCCACGTTCGGGAGACCTACAATACCGCATTTCAATGCCATTTTAATATGATTTTAATTGTTTATATCCGATGGTTCAAATTCAACCTGCAAATTTAGGAAATGTTTTTCTCTTTCTTAAATTTTCCCTGCCGGACATTGCCTAAATTTGCATCATGTCAGGAAGTTCCGTCAAACTGTTCTTGCTTCCGGTGGTCTTTCTGTTTCTGGCTACCGCCACCGCTGTTTTCCCGGTAGGGGAAGACAGCCTGACGGTTGTCTTCTGGAACCTGGAGAATTTCTTCGATCCTCGAGATGACGGAGGCGGAGCGGCTGATACGGAATTTTCCTCTCGGGGAAGTCGACACTGGACCTGGGAGAAATTCTTCCGGAAAAGGGATCTTGTGGCCAAGACCTTGCTGTGGATCGGAAATAGGCAGGGGAAGCTTCCTGAGGTAGTTGGAATCGCTGAAGTGGAGAATGCTCAGGTGCTCCGGAGTCTGTGTCTCTCGCCTCCGCTCAAGAAAGCAGGTTATGATTACATACATTTCGATTCTCCGGACCACCGAGGAATCGATGTCGGTCTTCTTTATCTCCGGTCCTGCATCCAGATCCTGGAAGTCGATCAGCTGCCATTGGTTCAGGGGCGTGATACTCTCCGGACCCGCTCGATACTCCGGGTCCGTGCTGAAGACCGGAACGGCCAGCGTTTCGTCTTTCTGGTGAACCATCATCCCTCTAAGTTCTCTGGAGCGGAAGCATCCCGGCAGGCTCGTGAATTGGCCATGCGTCAGTTAGTCACGCTCTGTCGGGAAGCAGGAGATCCTGTGATCGCCATGGGGGATTTCAATGACGTTCCGGAGGCATCCCAGTTCCGATTGGCGGAGGAAGTGACGGTCAATCTCGGAGCGCGTCTCTGTCGGGAGGAAAAGGAATCGGGAAGCATACGCTTCGAGGGAAAATGGCAGCTGATCGACTTCTTCCTGATATCTCCTGAACTGGATGGACGGTGCCGGATGTCGGTCTGCCGTCCCCCTTTTCTGCAGGAATGGGACGGAAAACATGCAGGATACAAGCCTTTCAGAACTTATTCCGGTCCTCGTTATAAAGGGGGTGTCAGTGACCATTTTCCGGTCATGTTACGGATAGAGTGAGAGCATAATGACGTTAAAAGAGTCATTTTCTATATATTTTTTCCAATTATTCATTGTTTTTTCACTTTTATTTTCCTTCTAAACTCTTTACCTTTGAAAAGATATAGTGAAATTGATTTTCAAATATAATTATAACACCATGAAACAAAGAATCTCAGAAAAATTTCATACGCTGTTCAATGCAGATGGAGTATTCTATGCCTCGGCAGGCCGAATCAACCTGATCGGAGAGCATACGGACTACAATGGAGGATTCGTGTTCCCGGGAGCCATTGATAAAGGCATCATCGCTGAAATCGAACTCAATGGAACTGATAAAGTCAATGTCTATGCGCTTGATCTGGATGAATATGTGGAATTCGGACTGAATGAGGAAGACAAGCCTGTACAGGGCTGGGCTCATTATGTGTTCGGCGTCTGCCGTGAAATCCTCAAGAGAGGGGGAAAGATCAGCGGTTTCAATGCCGTCTTTGCCGGTGATGTTCCACTTGGCGCAGGTATGTCTTCATCCGCGGCGCTCGAGAGTACTTTCGCTTTCGCGCTGGATGATCTCTTCCATCTCGGTTTCGACAAGTTCGAGCTGGCCAGAATCGGTCAGTCTACGGAGCACAACTATTGCGGCGTGAATTGCGGCATCATGGACCAGTTCGCTTCCGTTTTCGGAAAAGCCGGTCATCTGATGCGTCTGGACTGCAGGTCCATGGAATTTGAATATTTCCCGTTTGATCCTGGAAAATACGGTTACAGACTGGTGCTTTTGAATTCATGCGTGAAGCATGAGCTGGTCGGATCTCCGTACAACGATCGCCGTGCTTCCTGCGAGCGAGTCGCTAAAGTCTTGGGACAGGAATTCCTTCGTGGCGCGACCATGGAACAGCTTGATGCCATCAAGGATCAGATTTCCGAAGAGGATTACAGGCGTGCACGTTATGTGATCGGTGAGGAAAAGAGAGTGCTCGATGTCTGTGCAGCCCTGGAAGCTGGAGATTACGAGACGGTCGGAGCACGGATGTATGAAACCCATTGGGGAATGTCCAAGGATTACGAGGTATCCTGCATTGAACTGGATTATCTGGCCGGTATCGCCCACACCTGTGGCGTCTCAGGTTCCAGAATCATGGGTGGCGGCTTCGGTGGCTGTACCATCAACCTTGTCAAGGAAGAGCTTTACAATACCTTCATCGAGGAGGCGAAAACTGCCTTTGCGGCAAGATTCGGTCATGAGCCCGTTGTCATTGATGTCGTCATCAGTGACGGAGCCAGAAAACTGGAATAAGGCTTATCGCATTTTTGAATACAACCAGCCGGCGTCGATTCTTTCAAATCCGTCGGCTGGTTTCATTATTGGATTTCTTTCGACGATGCCCAGACAGTCGTTGTAGACGTTCCAGCCGATGTTCACACCTTGCATCTTTCCGTCGAGAGCGTACATGAAGGTGATCAGGCGATCATCGCCATCTCCTTCCGTACGGTAGAAATGGAAAGGAGCGGCCATGAATTCCTTCTGCTGGTCTTCACCGGTGATTTTCGCCATCATTTCCATCTTGGTGACGTATTTGCACATTTCCAGCACATGGTCTTCCAGGCCGGCCTCGTGGATGAGGACCTTCTCCATGAGGTCACCCATATCTGAAACTCTTCTGAGCGTGTAGCCGCCCATGGCCTTCGTGTGCATGGTGATCGCCTGCATCTGGCTTTCTGAAATCTCTCCTTCTGGAACCAGCCAGACCATCAGTTTCTTTTCCGGGTCATGGTAGAGCGTCTCGTATCTGGCGAGATTCACCGTCTTGCATTCCGGGCATTCCCAGAGGAAGATGGAGCCGTCCTTCACCTTCGCTTTCAGTTCCGGATTATCGGCTGTATTGATGCTCTTGTAGACATTGATGGTTGTTTCTGCACCGCATTTGCTGCATGGCGCGATGGCCTGATGGATGATGGACATAAGGATTTTCTTTAGATTCGGCTGCAAATTTAATGTTTTTCCGCGAAATGGGGAGCGGATCAGAAAGAAACGGAGAACAGCGGACCGACGAAATGGCGTCCGAGTGTCGGATGTCCTCCGTAAGTCTTCATCAGGCTTCCTCCGTTGTAGTCATACCTCACTCCCAAAGAGCATGGCCATGGAATCCAGACCAGGGTGTTCAGTCGGAAGACAAAATCTGTTCCGACTGACCAGAGGTTCTTCTTCTTGCCGGCCAGCATGAAATCGAAATGAGGAATGAGCTCCAGTCTCTTGATGGAGAGGAAGGATTTCCAGATGTTGATGTCACCGATGTAGATCGGGATTGCGTAATCAGCTGTCAGTTTCAGGAGGTCCCTGGTGTTCTGGCTCAGGTCGGAGAGGATTTCCGGACGATTAGCGAGACCGCGCGGAAGGATGTTGACTGTCGCCTGGCCGAATCGGTGCTTATTGTTCCTGGCTGCGAATTTCCGCTGATGGAGGGCGGTAAACTTGAAGCCTTGTTTCCGGAAGAAGCCCGGTACATAGCCGTAGAGATAGGCGAAGCCCATGTGTGCGAAATGATCGGCTCTGTGCAGGTCCATGTTCACGCCGAGCTCGGCACCGATACCCCATCTCGGATAGACGCAGGAGTTCGGTATCGGAAGCATCACATAGGCTCTTGCGGAAAGGCGGAGCTTGTGGGTATAGCTGTTCTTCCCGCCTGTTCCTGGATCCACCAGGAAGCCGCCGATATAGTTGATGCCGACCTGTTCCGGCATGAGGGTCATCTTGCGGCTGTTGAAACAGTCGTTCGAGAAGGTATAGCTCAGTTGAGGGATGACACCTTTGTTCCAGCCTCCGGAGGATAAATTCCAAGGAATGTAGGCCTTGATCGAAGTCTGGACATAGGGCTGTTTCCTTTCCTGGCTGAAGATGCTGAAATGGCCGGTATAATCAACATTCCCGTTCATCCCGTCGATGATGTCGGCGCACCGGTATTGACGGGCGGCCCGGTCATTGACATCCAGGGATACCTCCAGGACAGGATACCAGCCGCTGTAGGTGAATTGGAAATGACCGGAATGTCTCCATTTATCCCGGTGGTAAGGGTCCTTGTGGGCGGAGTAGCCGAAGCTTCCGTAGGCGGTGCTCAGCTGATTCTGCAGGATGCCGGCCATTCCGAGAGAGGCCAGATCATAATACTTGTCGTAGGACACCTCCATGATGTTCTTGACATTGACATAGACCGGTGTCCAGGAATGGATGTTGAACAGGTGCGGGAATTTCCGATATCTCTTCGGTTCGGAAATGGCGATGTCCTCATCTTTCAGGTCGATCCACTCGTTCTTCCGGGCCAGTTCCTTTTCCTGACGGCTGATCGCTTCCGCAATCGGGTAGCTGTACAGATGGCCGTAATCTACCGGTCGGTTCTGGAGAGAGTCGGTCGAGATGCGGTAGAGCCGCTTTCCGTTCAGCGTGATGGCGGTGTAGTAGAACTCTTTCCGGTCTGGACTGAAAGTGCCTTGGGTGACGCCGTATCTGGTGGAGGTCAGCTGGAAGACTTGACCGGACTCCGGCTCCAAGCGGTAGAACTCATTGGCTCCACTCCGGTCGCTGGTGAAGATGAGGTTGTCCCCGATGCTTGTAAGATTCTGGATGACAGCAGGTTGCGGAGAAAGAAGTTCATTCCATCCATCGTCGAACCGATAAATTCCGTAACCATTGTCGGAAAGTGCTGAAGCATAGAGTCGTTTGCCGATCCAGGCGGCACCGATCAGCTGCAGGCTGTCCGGTAGCGGGATGACCTTTTCTCTGGCACCGCTTTTCTCGTTCAGCAGCACAAGGCGTGTGCGACCCTGTATCGTATATTCCGTAGCGGCGATCTGCTGTCCTTCCGGAGAGGGAACCGGATTGTACAGCAGTCCGCCTGTGGTCATGTCTTTCTTCCGGAACAGGTTTTCTTGTTCCATGTAGCTGATCTTGGAGGTCGCTTTCAAAGTCCAGCGTGCATCAGGGACGGTTTCGCTCCAGTAGATCCGCCCTGTTTCTGATGAAGGGAAGAGTAGACTGGTCTCTCTGGCGAAGGGACCTATGCTTTTTTCTTTCCCGTTCGGGAAAATCTCGACCAGCCTTCCGGCATCCTGGAAACCGCGTTTGATGGCGAAGAGTCGTTTGCCGATGAATACCGGTTCGGAGTAGTCGGTGTAGATGGAGGGTTCTGCCGTGACCGGTGTTCCCTGAATGTACGGTTTGCGCTTCTCCGCATCCGCTTTCCAACGTTCATAGATGCTGTCGTAGATTTCAGAGAAGATATCCTTGAATTTCATTCCGGTGATCTGCTCCATCTTGTCGTTGATTCCCCAGCAGTGGAATGGCTTGTCACGCAGCATGGTGTAGTACTGGTCCATGAGGTCGCTCCGGTCCCAACGGTACCGGAAACCTCCCAAGGTGAGATAGCCCAGTGCATAATAGTTCGGCGCATAGTTCCGCTGGGATATTTCCTTCCATTGATACCAATCTTTCCTGATTCCTTGATCTGCGGCCAGCATATAGTAGTTCAGGAAATCCGCATGCCGTCCACGTCCGCCTTTGGTCAAGGCAGTCTCCGCGATGACGGCATCTCCTTCCATGTAGGCCGTTCCGGTCCACATGAGAGTCGTGAGGATGTTGAACATTTCGCCGAAGATATAGTTTCCGGGCTTGAACCAGCGGTCCAGACCGAACTGCATCTGGGTGACATGGCGGGATTCGTGGATGGCCAGCATTCTGGCCCATGGAATGGCTTCGGAGCCGTAGGGACTTGGAATCGTGAACAGGTCCATTCTTTTCGGCGCCCAGGCGACTGAACCGTTTGAAAAGGCATTCCATGGATGAAGCACGACCGGCATCTTCTTGTGGTGCAGGATCTTTTCTCCAGGATAGTAACCGGTCGAGAAGGAGACCGGCATCTTGTATCTTTCCAGATTTCTGGCATAGACATGGGCCAGAGAATCGATGGCTTCCGGGTAGATGACCCGGAACTGGTCGGTTTCAATCTGCATCCATCGTTTATTCCCAGGGTCGTCGCCGGTGACGTAGAATTGAGCCTGCAGCGGTAGATGCAGCAGCGTTAATGTAATGGCGATAATGAACCGGAAATGTTTCATGTGTAGATATTTTCCATGTTAATGAGTGAAACTCACGGCAAATCTAATTATTTTTTATATTTTTGTATGCTTTTCAGCTATAACTCTCATCAATTTAAAACTGAAAAAAAACTATGTTAACTGTCTTATACGTCCTCTCATTGCTCGGAGCGTTGTCCATGTTCCTCTATGGTATGACTCTGATGAGTGAAGGACTTCAGAAGTCAGCCGGCGACCGGCTCCGGTCATTCATGGCGGCCATGACTTCCACCCCTCTCAAGAGAATCTTCACCGGTACTGCGATCACGGCCCTCGTCCAATCATCTTCTGCGACGACTATCATGGTGGTCAGTTTCGTGAATGCCGGTCTTCTCACTTTAGGAAATGCAATTGGAGTGATCATGGGTGCCAATATCGGTACGACGCTCACGGCATGGATCACTTCTCTCGGATTTTCAGTCGATATCGCGCTTTTTGCTGTGCCGATGATGGCGATAGGTTTCATGCTCATGTCCATGAAGAAGCCGTCCACCAAGAACATCGGCCAGTTCTTTATCGGTTTCGCGATCATGTACGTTGGCCTGACCTTCATGAAGGACTACTCGAACATGATCATGGAGCAGTATCAGCCGCAGATGATGTCTTTCTTCGCGAGCATCAACAATTTCGGTTTCGGCTCTGTCCTGCTCTTCGTGCTGGCCGGTGCCTTGCTGACCATCGTGCTTCAGGCTTCCAGCGCGACGATGGCTATCACCATGCTGCTGGCGGCGACCGGTCTCATTGACTTCAGGCTTGCCGTTGCCATGGTGCTCGGTGAAAACATCGGAACGACAATTACGGCCAACATCGCGGCTTCTGTTGCCAATACTTCCGCCAAGCGCGCAGCTATGGCGCATACGATCTTCAACCTGATCGGTGTCACCTGGGTACTTCTTCTGTTCTATCCGATTACGGAATTCATCGGCTATATCATGGATTCCATCGTCGGAGTCAATCCGTTGGATGTCCGTATGGCTGATGCCGGCAAGGCGTTGGCCGCGGCGCAGGCTGCCGGTGATACGGAGGCCATCAAGCAAGCGGAAACCGCTTTAGGAGAGTCTAAGGATGTGATGCTCTACGGTATCGCAGCTCTGCATACGCTGTTCAATGTCACCAACACCTTCCTGCTGATCTGGTTCGTGCCTTGGATCGAGAAGATGGCCTGCTGGCTCGTGAAGGGAAAGGAGGGAGAAGAGGAAGTCTTCCGTCTCCGTTATATTCAGGGAGGTCCGATGGCTACTGCGGAACTTTCGCTCAATGAAGCGAACCAGGAAATCATCCATTTCGGTGAGATCTGCTACAAAGGCTTCGGTTACATCCGTCAGGCCATCAACGAGACGAATCCTGAGAAATTCGATGAGATCAACAAGAGTCTCATCAAATATGAGGAAATTACGGACCGTATCGAGTTTGAGATCGCTTCTTATCTGAATGAAGTGTCCAAGAACGAGCTCAGTGATGAGGCGACCGATAAGGTGAAAGCGATGTATAAGATCATCGGCGAGATGGAGTCTCTCGGAGATTCCGGAGAAGCCATCGGGCGCATTATCAAGAGAAGAAATGTTCACGGGAAATCCTTCGATGACGACATCATCCTCCGTTTGAACAAGATGGCGGACATGGTCGACGCCGCATATGTGGCCATGATCGATAACCTTAAGAATCCGGAACTGAACGACATCACCAATGCGGTGAATGCGGAATATAACATCAACGAATGCAGGAACAATCTGCGAGAGGAACACATCATCAATATCGAGAATCACAGTTACAATTACCAGATGGGTGTCTATTACATGGATGTCCTTTCCGAACTGGAGAAGCTCGGTGACTTCATGATCAACATTTCCCAGGCCTTAGTGAATGACAAAGGTGATTTCTAGAAACAGCATTCTGGTCCTGCTGGCTTTGCTGGTCCTGGCCGGGTGCAGAGGACGTGCGGTACAGGGAAAAGGACCGGAACAGGAAGAACACATGTCCTTCCCGGAGGTCGGCGTACCGGCCATGCTCAGTTCTGAGTACGAGAGGACGCTTTTTCTGGCAGAACATTATTGGGATAAGTTCACGAATCCTTCACGGGATTACGCTTGCGATTCCCTTCGTGTGAGCGGAGTCGCCAGGACTGAGGTAGAACAGCATTTCGCGAACTATGCTCAGCTGCTGTCTATGCTGCCGGTTTCTGATGCGGAAAAGGCTGTCCGGCATTTCTGGACCCGTCTGCTTGCCTGTGAGCAGGCCGATTCCGGATCAGAGGTTTTTGAAACCTTGATCGAGTTGTCTGAAAAATATTTCTACAACGTGAATTCTCCGCTGCGCGATGAAGACCTGTACGGAATCATCGCGGAAGCGCTCAGCAACTGTGAGCTGGTGGATGAGGTGATGCGCGGAAAATACGGTTTCGATGCCCAGCTCTGTGCCTTGAACAAGGTCGGGACGAAGGCTGCAGACTTCCGTTTCCGGGATGTCCGAGGACGTGACGGCCATCTTTATGGAATCCATGCGGACTATGTACTGCTGTTTTTCAGCAATCCGGGCTGCCAGGCCTGCAAGTCCATCATCGAACGTCTGAAAACCAGTCCTCGAATCACGGAAATGCTGGCCGAGAAGCGGCTTGCGGTCGTGAACATGTACATTGACGAGGATCTGGAAGCCTGGAAATCCTATATGCCGATCTATCCGGAAGTTTGGTACAATGTCTATGACCCGGACTATGTCATCCGGACAGATCTGACTTACAATGTGCGGGCGATCCCATCTCTGTATCTGCTGAATGTGGACAAGACCGTGCTGCTGAAGGATGCGGAGCCGGAAAAGGTCTTCTGGTATCTGGAAAATCGGATTGAAAACGAATGACACTAAAAATCAAAAGGATATGGAAATAACAAAGGAACTTTGGGGAAAATCCAAATGTGGAAAAGAGATCTATCTCTACACGATGAAGAATGCATCAGGCGCTTATGTCAAACTTTCCAGCGTAGGAGCCGGTATCCAGTCTGTCGTCGTTCCGGACAAGGAGGGAAAACTGGCCGATGTCATCCTGGGTTATCCGGAGGCAGTCAGCTATTTCGGTGACGGTCCATGTGCCGGCAAGATTCCCGGACGTTATGCCAACCGTATCGCGAAAGGACATTTCACCTTGGACGGCATGGAATACACGCTTCCGATCAACAACGGACCGAACCATCTGCATGGCGGACCGGACGGTTTCCAGAACAGGGTCTGGGAAAGCCGGATCAACGGGGATGCGGTCGAGTTCCTTTATTATTCAGAAGACGGGGAAATGGGTTATCCTGGTGCCTTGAAAGCCGTTGCCAGATATGACTGGAGCGAGGAGAACGAACTTCGTCTGACCATCACGGCCGAGACGGACGCTCCGACCGTCATCAATCTGACGAACCATGCTTACTGGAACCTTAACGGCGAAGGAAACGGAAATATCCTCGGTCATGAACTCCAGCTGAATGCATCGGAATATCTTCCTACGGATGACAGTCTCATTCCGGAAGGGGAAAGTGTTCCGGTAGCCGGAACTCCGATGGATTTCGTCACGGCGAAACCGCTCGGAAGGGACATCAGGGAAGATTTCCCGGCCTTGAACTATGGCAAAGGTTATGATAACTGCTGGGTAATCGACGGCGCGGAACCCGGACAGCTCCAGTTCGCCGCGGAACTGACGGCGCCGGAGAGTGGTCGTGTCCTTCAGGTCTATACTACACAGCCCGGCGTTCAGGTCTATACCGGAAACTGGCTGGCTGGAAGTCCGGTCGCCAAATGCGGACGCAGCTATGGAGACTATGAAGGCGTAGCCATCGAATGTCAGCATTTCCCGGATTCTCCGAACAAGGAAGAATACCCTTCTACCGTACTCCGTCCGGGTGAAGTGTATGAAGAGGCGATCATCTTTGCATTTTCTACGAAATAATTGAAGCATCATGAAACAATATCTGGATCTGTTGAGATATATCCGTGAAAACGGTACTTTAAAGAACGACCGTACCGGAACAGGTACGCAAAGCATCTTCGGTTATCAGATGAGGTTTGACCTGAGCAAGGGTTTCCCGCTGCTGACCACGAAGAAAGTTCATCTGAAATCCATTATCTACGAACTTCTGTGGTTCATTGCCGGGGATACGAACATCAAGTATCTCAAAGACCACGGTGTCTCCATCTGGGATGAATGGGCAGACGAGAACGGCGATCTCGGCCCGGTCTACGGCCATCAGTGGAGAAGCTGGCCGGCACCGGACGGCAAGACGATCGACCAGCTTTCCGAGGTTATCCGTCAGATCAAGGAGAATCCGGATTCCAGAAGGCTCATCGTCTCTGCCTGGAACGTGGCAGAGGTCAGCAAGATGGCGCTGCCGCCTTGCCATACGCTTTTCCAGTTCTATGTAGCGGACGGAAAACTTTCCTGCCAGCTGTATCAGCGTAGTGCAGATGTTTTCCTCGGTGTGCCGTTCAATATCGCTTCCTATGCGCTCCTGACCATGATGGTGGCTCAATGCTGCGGTCTTCAGCCAGGCGAGTTCGTTCATACGACGGGAGATACGCACATCTACAGGAATCATTTCGAGCAGGTAGACCTCCAGCTCACCCGTGAGCCACGTCCGCTTCCGGTCATGAAGCTCAATCCGGACGTCAAGGACATCTTCTCCTTCAAATATGAGGATTTCACTCTTGAGGGCTATGATCCTTATCCAAGGATTCCGGCTCCAGTAGCTGTCTGAGACCATGGAAAAAGCGTTGATCGTAGCCATTGCTGACAATGGGGCCATCGGCCGCAATAATGCCTTGCTATGGCATATTTCCGAAGATCTGAAATTTTTCAAGCGGACGACCCTCGGTTGCCCGGTCATCATGGGGCGCAAGACTTTCGAATCCATCGGAAGACCGCTCCCCGGGCGCTTGAACATTGTCATTTCCAGAAGTTCCGGAGCATCGGCAGGTTCTCCGCTGGAGAAATGGCTATCTGAGGCTCCCGAAAAACTGGTCCTTGTCCATTCTTTGGAATCGGCTTGGGAAAAAGCGGAGCAGTGGCTGGCTGTGCAGCAACCGCTGCAGATGGAAACGGAAGCTGCGGATTGTCAGCCGGAAAAGCGGGCTTTCGTCATTGGAGGCGGTGAAATCTACCGTCAGGCCCTTCTGGAAGTCGACCGTCTCTATGTCACTCAGGTTCATGCAGTCATCGAGGATGCGGATACCTATTTTCCGGAACTGGATCTCTCTGTCTGGAAAAAGGAAAAAGTCTCGGAAACCTTCACGGATCCCGAGACTTCCTATACTTTTGAATTCGTCACTTACTGCCGCTGATCTTCTTTTCTGCGGCAATTTCTTGCATGCTCGGCCACGGCATAACCGCCTGCGCCGAGCATGATCAGTATCAGTAGGATGGAGGTGACCGTCGAGGTCCTGGCTCCCGTCACATAGGACTGCGGCTCGAAGCGCATGACTACTTCACCTCTTCCTTCCGGAACGATCGCCCCGCGGAGAATCCAGTCCGCACGGAAAAGGTCCAGTTCCACCGCATTTTCAGAAGGCTGGTAACGTCCTTTCCGGACCGTACCCATTTCTTCATCTTCCGGCTCGAACCAGGCTTTCCAACCGTCCGGATAATAGATCTCGCTGAAGAGCACCGCGCTCTCCGCCGTCAGGTCGGAGCGGTATCTGAGATAGTTCGGTGCATAATGTACCAGGTCAATGTGTCCGTCTGTCCGACCTGAAATCTCCCTGATCCGGTTTCGAGCCCAATCGAAGTCGTCACCGACGATAGCGGTCGTGTAAGGGTCTGCCAATGGATTCCCTCCGTTCTCCGGATCCGGGTAGAAGGCGGCCAGGAAGTCGATCTCCTCGTTCGGTCCGCTGGCCGGAAGCACCCGGTCGACGACCCAGCAATGGCCCATGGCGAATGGATTCAGAATCGGCTCAGCAGCTCCATCATAGATGATGTATTTCATGTTCAGCAGATTCAGGACCGGCATTTCCAGCAGCCCGGCTGTCCCCTTCTCGTTGACCGCTCCCGGAATGGCTTGGATTTCCGCCATCAGGTTCCTTTCGATCAGATCCTGGTAGCGCTGGAGCTTGGCCGGGCTGTAGCCCCCGATGCTCTTGTGCCAGTAGCTCGGTTCGGAACTGTTGAAGATGTTCTTCGTCAGGTCCAGTACCCGGTAGTCCGGATCCTCGTCTTCCAGAATGGACCGGTCTGCCGCAGTGAGCGGGAAATCCTTGTTGAACTGTCTTCCGCTGATGAAATGGTCTTTGTTGAGATAGCGTTTTCCGGTCAATCCCAGATTCAGCACCAGCATCACGCAGATCGCTGCGGAGGCGATGACGGTGCGCATTTTCACGACAAAAGGCTCTTTATTCTGGTAGATCCAGTAAATCAGTGAGAAGGTGATGCAGATGTGCAGCAACGAGGTGGCGGCATCTTTCCGGAACAGATGGATGCGATCTGCGACCAGAGCGTCCACCAGAATCTCCGGTTGTCCAGCATCAGCGGCACTGCTGAAGGAACCGGCGACGCCTGGAAAAAGCAGACAGAGCAGACAGAAACCGGCGGAGATCACGAAGGCCGGGATGCCAGCCTTCAGGAAAGCCTTCTTGTCGTAATGCTCTTTCATGATCCGGTCCAGGACAATGAAGCCGAGGAGCGGAACAGTTACCTGCAGGATGATCAGGGCCATGGATACTGTCCTGAACTTATTATACATCGGCAGGTAGTTGAAGCAGAATTCCGTAAAAGCCATGAAATGACTGCCGACGGCCAGCAGAATGGCCAGGATAGTTCCGACCAGCAGCCACCATTTCTCCTTACCTCTGTAGAGGAAGATTCCCAGCAGGAAGAGGAAGATGGAAATGGCACCGATATACATCGGTCCGGCCGTGAAAGGTTGCGGTCCCCAGTAGAGCGGCATGAATTTCAGAGTCTGTTCCAGATTCGGTTGCCCGGCCTGTTTCAGCAGTTTTGCGGTCTCGGAATCCATCGGAAGCTTTCCCGCAGAAGAACCGCCGTTGAAATCGGCGATCATCAGGTTCGGGAGTTCTTCCCAACCATAGGACCAGGCCGTCGCATAATCCAGCTTGAGTCCTTCGGAATCGCTCTCCTTGCTGTTTTCGTCACTCAGCTCCGAGCCGCCTCTCATCGTGTATTCGGAATATCTGAGGGTCGGGAGCAGTTTGTTCGTGTTCGTCGCGATGCCGGTCAGACCGATCGCCAGCAGCAGGGCGGAGGCGATGAAGAAATTCTTGAACAGAAAATGCTTGTCCTTCTTCGCGCAGAGGCTGATGAAGACCACCAGCGCATAGAGGAGCACCAGGATTGCCAGATAATAGGTAATCTGCGGATGGTTGGCCTTGATCTGGAAACTGAGGGTCAGACCGAAGCAGGCCGCACCCAGCAAGGTGAACGGGAACCATTTCCGGAATTCCCTTCCGTTTTCCGGTGACGTCGCTCTCCGGTAGGTGAAGATCAGTGCTGCCAGCACCCAAGGGAAGAAGGCGATCGCCTGCATCTTCGTGTTGTGGCCGACCTGTATGATCTGCATGTTGTAGGAGCAGAAGGCGATGGCAACGGCTCCACCGATGGACAGCAAGGTACTGATCCCCATGGACATCATGAGCAGGAAACCGCCGAGCAGCGCGATGAAGAAATAAGTTGCCGGACGTTTGCCCAGCAGGAGAAGATCATAGATCGGATCAGTCCAGTCTCCTTTGAAATCATCGATGGTCGTCGTGGTCGGCATACCTCCGAACATGGAGTCTGTCCAGGCGGTCGGATCGTCGGGATTCGCCTTGTTGAACGTCATAGCTTCCTGAGCCATGCCTTTCCAACCTCTGATATCGCCCTGGTCCACCACTTTCCCGCTCAGCACCTCCGGTACGTAAGCGTAGGAAAGGATCAGGAAAAAGAGAATGATCCCCAGTCCTGTCAATAGGGTCTTCGTGTGTCTGTTCATCTTTTTTTTCTTTTATGTCAATGAGTATGTTTCGACTGGGAAATCTGTTCCAGCAAGGCACTCATCTGTGCTGCCGTGGCTTTTCTGGAATATTTTCCGATGTCGTGCGTTCCGGCCGTCAGTTTTCCGGCCTTGAATTCTTCCCAGCGGCCATCGATCCAATGACGGAGCTGCTCCTTTTCTTCCCAGTCCCAGGTCTCCCCGGCTCCGGTTTCCTGGAGAATGGTCGCCATCGCACCGTCTTTCTGCCCGATGCCGAGGACAGGTCTTCTGGAAGCCAGGTATTCGAAGAGCTTGCCCGGCAAGGTGGCCTTGTATTCCGGTTCCTGACGGAGCGGGAGAATCAGGACGGAAGCCATGATCTGTTCTCTGACCGCCTCATGATGGTTGCAGTAGCCCAGGTCAATGAATCTGTCCCCGAGACCGGCTGCCTCGATGGCCGCCGTGATGTCCCGGTCGGTCTTGCCGACCAGCCTGATCTCCAGTGCCTCGGCGAAATCCCGGTCTCCGGCGCATTTGTCTGCAAGGGCCTCCCACAGTCGGAGCGGATTTCCGTCAGCGGCGAAAAGTCCGGTATGGGTGACGGTGAATTTCCCTTCTGGACCGCAGGTGCTGGCTTTCTGTCCGGCCTCCGCGAAATCTTCCTCGTCATAGCCGTTCGTGATCAAGGCGACAGGAGTCGATGTCATTGACCTGAAATCTTGCTGGACTAAAGGAGATACGGCGACCACGATGCTTGCGTCATCCAGAACCTGCTGTTCGAGTTTCCGGTGCCGGCGTTCTGCCCATCCGCACAGGTTGAGGTGCTTGAAATAGAACATTCCGGTCCAGGGATCTCTGAAGTCCGCGATCCACGGGAGTCCGGTCGCTCTGGAGAGTTTCCTGGCGATCAGGTGCATGGAGTGAGGGGGACCGGTGCTGACGATCACGTCGACGGGATGCTCCTTCAGATATTTTTTCAGCCAGCGGACGGACGGACCGACCCACAGGCAGCGCGGATCCGGGATGAAGAAATTTCCGCGGATGAACATGGAAATCTTCTGCCCGAAAGATTTTTTCTGGGCATTGATCGGATTCACTTCATCCTTTGCATTTTCTTTCTTCTTTTTTCCGCAGAATTTCCGGTATAGCCCGTAGGGCTCGAAGATGGGGCGCCTGAGGACTTCCACTTCCGGTGGCAATTCTTCCGCCAGAGTCGTGTCTCTGGCGATGAGTTCCGGATTTTCGGGCGTGTAGACTACCGGTTGCCATCCTTGGGCCGGGAGATAACGGGCGAATTTCACCCAGCGCTGTACCCCGGATCCACCTGAAGGCGGCCAATAGTAGGATATGATGAGAACACGTTTCATTCCAGAGTCGTTAATAGCCACAAAGATATGAAATTCTCCAAATTTTCGGAAAATGAGTTTTTTTTAAGGACTGGATTGATGAATCAATTAAATTTTTAGTAAATTTACTTGATTGTGAAATGTGGACAAATTTTCTGGCCGGCTTCAAGCTACGTCCTGAAACAAGCAAAAAAGTTCTCATTTGAAACTTTTGTACAAGTTAACTTATAGAAAACAACTAATATTTATTGCTAATTTCAACAAAACTATGAAAAAGAAGAACTTTTTTCTGTGCTTGCTGGCTATATCGTCCATGTCGGTATTCCAGGCAAGTGCATTCGTCGGGTCAAACGACTCAAAAAAGACAGAAGACAAGAAGACGGCCGTAGCTTCCGATTCTACAAAAACGGAATTGACTGATTATCAGAAACTTTTCGATAAGAAGAAATGTGAGACGGTCAAAGGCTTGATTACTATTCATAAAATAGATGACAAACAGATTCTTTTCGAGTTTCCTACGACGGTGCTGTGTAAAGACATGCTGCTCGGCTCCACAGTTTCGAAGATCAGCAACATTGAACATGGTGTCCTGGGCTACAAGTCTAAACAGCCGATGCACATCCGTTTCGAAAAGGAGTATGATCATATCAACATGGTCACTGTAAACGATCTGTATACGACAGATCAGGAGAACATCAAGGCAGCAGTTCAGAATGCGACTATCGGTGGTATCGTGAAATCTTTCAAGGTGAAAGCTTGGAATGCGGACAGCACGGCGGTAGTCTTCGATGCGACCGACCTCTTTTTGTCTCACATGGTGGATATTGATCCGTTCGACCCATATTTCGGTTATGGAAACAAACCATTCAACAGAAGTGTACAGTTCGAGAAGGACAAGTCCAATCTCGAGGCGATCAAGTCATTCTCTGACAATTTCTCCGTATCCAGCAAGCTGACTTATAAATCTACCGTGAACTATTCTTCTAAGGGTAGTTCTTATGTTGTGGAGAACAGAGTTCCTGTGACGGCTGTCGTGAACCGGTCTTTCCTCCTCCTCCCGGAGAAGCCGATGAGGCCGCGTCTTGCAGATCCGCGTATGAACATTTTTCCGACCGGTAAGGCTAAGTTCACGACTATGGATCCGAGAGGAACCCTTCCTGAGTACTATGCCAGAAGGTGGAATATTGAGCCGAAGAACATGGAGGCCTGGAAGGCTTGGATGAAGAGACATAAGAAAGATGACATCGAGGCGCTGATGAATACGCCGGTTGTCGATGACGGGTTGGTAGAGCCGGTAAAACCGGTCGTCTTCTACATGGACACGGCTTTTCCGGAGTCTTGGAGAGCCCCGATGAAAGCTGCCGCAGAGCAGTGGAATGAGGCATTTGCCAGAATCGGATTCAAAAATGTGGTCCAGGTACGTATGTTCCCGACTAAGGAAGAAGATCCGGAATTCGATCCTGATAATTTGAAATATTCCTGTTTCAGGTATCAGCCGGTTGATTTCCAGAATGCTATGGGTCCGTCTTGGTTCGATCCACGTACCGGTGAGATCCTCAATGCTACCGTTCTGGTCTATCACGATGTTGTGAAACTCGTGAGTAACTGGATGTTTACCCAGACTGCAGCCGCTAACAAGTCGATCAGAAACGGCGACATCCCTCAGGATCAGCTGGATGATGCCCTTCGCTATGTCGTCGGTCATGAGGTCGGACACTGTTTTTCGCTCATGCACAACATGGCCGCGTCTGCTGCCATTCCTGTTGAGAAACTGCGTGATCCGAAGTTCACCCAGAAACATGGAACGACTTATTCCATCATGGACTATGCCCGTTGGAATCATGTCGCGCAGCCGGGAGATATGGAGAAAGGCGTGAAACTGACCCCTCCGCGTATCGGTCTTCAGGATTTCTTTGCCATGAAATGGCTGTACATGCCTCTTCCTGAGTGTGAGACTTATAAAGACGAGAAGCCGATTCTGGACAAGATGATTTCTGAAAAATCCGGTGACCCTCGTTTCCGTTACGGAAAACAGCAGATTTTCTCCATGCTTGATCCGTCCTCTCAGTCTGAGGATCTCGGTGACGACGTGGTGAAGTCTTCCGAGTATGCCGTGAAGAACCTGAAGTTCATCATGAAGAACCTGAACACCTGGCTGAAGGACAATGATCCGGACCTTTCGAAGAGAGAAAATCTCTACAAGGCAACGGTCAGTCAGTACTATAAACATCTGTATCATGTCTATAATGTGAAAGGTGGTATCTACCTGAACGAACGTATGCAGGGCGATAAGCGTCCGAGCTATGAATTAGTACCGGCAGAATACCAGCGTAGGGCTCAGCAGTTCCTCTGTGACGAATTGGAGGACATGAGCTGGCTGACTCCGAAGGATCTGCTTGAAGAGATTCCTTTGATGAGCAATCAAGCCGTCAGGATGCAGCAGTATCTTCTAGCGCTGCTGGTCGCAGACCGTGGCAGCATGGAATCCTATCGTCATGTCGGTTTCACTGTCAGCGAGGCACAGGATATGGTCATCGATGCGCTTTTCAAGAACACCAAGAAAGGAAAGAGTCTTACTGCTTTTGAAATGAGCAATCAGAATTCATATATTCATATGATGACAATGTTCTCTACGTTGGATAAGGAGAACGCTTCTGCCAAAGGAAAGAATCTGACTGACATTCAGATCGATCTTTCTGACGCAGACGAAGGTTGTTATTTCTTCTCCGGACTTTGCCCTGATGTCTTCGAAATGACACCGGAAGAGATCATGGGCTACGGCTTCTTCAGAGGCATTGCCGCATCTTTCTATCCGAGATATCATGTCTATTACAGCAAACTGCTGAAAATCAGGGAACTGATCGAATCGAAGAAGAATACTGGCAATGAGGAAACCAGGGCACACTATCAGCTGATGCTCCACAATCTGAACGGTATGTTGCTTTAATTTTAACAGGAGACGAAGACAATGAAGAAAATAATGACAATGCTTGCCGTACTGGCACTGGTTGGTTTCTCATCCGCAGTGACCGCCAAAACGCCGGAAAAGGAGGCAGACAAAGAATCGAAATACGAAAAATTGTTTAAAGACAAGGATGTGAAGACCGTCAAGGGCTTCATGACCTTGCATAAGGTGGATGATAAGGTCTATGCTGAGATTCCGTATTCCGTCCTTAACAAGGATCTCATGCTGGTTTCCTATGTTTCCTCCATCAGTGATCATATGGATGCCCATCCGGGGGTCAACCCGATGGTTCCGCTCCTGATCAATTTCGAGAAGTCCGGTGACCGGATTTACATGAACAGGGACAAGAGCATTGCAATCGGTGACGGCAACCCGAATATCCAGCGCAATATCGACATGAGTACGATCGGTGCCGCGCTCCGTGCTTTCGAAATCAAGGCTTACAATCCGGACAGCACCGCAGTGGTGGTGGATATGACTGAGCTCATGACCGGTTCAGAAAGACTGCTTTCCCCGATCCATGCTCGTTCAGAAGGTAAGTTCATGTTGATGGGTGTGCGTTATGAACACCGTGCTGAAGGATCATACGTTCAGGATGTGAGTGCTCACCAGCATAATGTGACCATCACCAGCAAACTGACTTACAAGAGCAATATCAATCCTGTCTACACCCGTTATACGACAGCGGTGATGGACCGGACTTTCGTCCTGCTCCCGGAGGAAGAAATGCCGAAGAGGGAAACGGATTACAGACTTCCGATCCAGTCTGTCGGACGCTTGAAATTCCGCAGCGACATGAAGGCAGCCGAAGATTTCTATTTCGCCAAGAGATGGAGACTGGAACCGGTGGATCAGAACGCTTTTGATAGAGGAGAAGGCAGTGAGGTGAAGAAACCGATCGTCTTCTATGTGGATACGACTTTTACACCTAATCTCAAATATGCCATCGTGAACGGTATCGGAGAATGGAACAAGGCTTTCGAGAAGATCGGCTTCAAGAATGTCATCCAGTTCAAGGATTATCCGACTCCGGAGGAAGATCCGGCATTCGATCCGGAAAACTTCGACTACAATGTCGTTCGTTTTATCCCGTCTCTTTCTTCAGGATCCACGGTCAGAACCTATTGTGACCCACGTTCTGGAGAAATCCTCAGGACTACTCTGGAAATCTGCTACAACTACGTCGTCGATTTCCCTTACGATATTCTGCTGAATACCGCTCATGCGAATCCGGCTGCGAGAACCATGTTCCCGGATGACCGACTTCTTAGGGAATATATGAAATATCATATCATGTGGCTGACAGGAGTGGACTGTTTCGGTATGACCTACAACCTGACTTCCTCAGCAGCTTTCCCGGTAGATTCCCTCCGTTCCGCTACTTTCACGCAGAAATATGGTACGACCCCGTCCATGCTTGACCGGGCTCTTTTCAATACTCTGGCACCGATCGACAGTGTCGCTCCGCTTGGAAAATATGTTCCGTTGGATACCCTCTTGAAGAGAGAAGATCCGTCTTCTCGCGTACGTCTGATGCCTACAGGCCTCGGAGAATATGACTGTTTTGTCATCGATTGGCTCTACAGACCTTTCCAGAAAGGAGAGGATGAGAAGGCGATCTTGAAAGCGATGGTGGACAAGACCATCGGCAATCCGATCTATAGGTACGAATATGCCAAGAACTGCCCGGACTGCGCGGCAGATGATGTCGGTGATGATGCTCTGGTCATCGCTGAGTACGATCTGCAGAAACTCGAATTCATGCTCGACCATTTCGAGGAATGGGTGAGTGATGCTGAAGATCCGGATTATCAGATGAGAGGCCTCATCTATTACAACCTCATGAGAAGGTACAAGAAGATCATGACGCACATCGCTCAGCAGATCTATGGCGTCAAGACCTGGCAGCGAATGGCTGGAGACCCTGTTCCTGCGAGTGAATTCCTTTCGAAGGAACATCAGATGAAAGCCATCAATATGCTTTTCTCCCACATGAATCGTCCGGATAAGTTCTACAAGGATGAAGTGACGAAACATTTCGAGCTCGAGTCGAAGAATCAGCAGGAAGTGCACATGGATTACATGCAGTTGCTCTTCAACACAGCTGCAGCCAGTCTATTCGTGTATGAGGATGCTCCTGGTGACCACGTCAGACATGGTGATTTCATCAATATCGAAGTGGAGAAATTCTGGGCTCCGACGAAAGAAGGCCGTGAATTGACAGATGCTGAAATCCAATATCAGGATTTCCTCTTCAGAACTCTGCTTGCCAGCAGCAAGATGATGAATTTTAAGGTCAAGAACCGTTACATGAATCCAGAAGCAGACAAGAGCCTTTACATTGACTTCAGCGTGGATGACAAATACGCTCTGATCGAGGATCTTCAGGGTCAGATCGATGCGGAGTTCGATGGAGAAGATGATCTGCTCATGGCCAGCGGAAAATACGGTAACATGAAGAAGTGGCCGTTGCTGAACCTTCAATCTTCCAGACATCTTTATCTCGGTGCCTTGAACAAGGCATATGGCTTGATGAAAGCACAGTTGACTGATGAAGATAACGAGACCCAGCAGCATTACAGATTCCTCTGTGACATGTACGATCGTCTCTTGGATATCGAATAGACTGTTTCATTAACCTAACAAAAAACTAATATGTCAGCACGAAAATTATTGACCGCAATTGCAATTGCGGTGTTCGGACTCATGTCTGGCCCAATGATGACTTATGCTGGTGAATCTTCCTTGCAGCAACCAAAATTCGCAAAGAATCCTGTACTCAGGGGTTTGGTGAAGGACGAAATGGGAGAAACCCTTCCGGGTGTTGCCGTCACGACTTCTGACGGTAAGTTCCATACGTCTACGGATTTGGATGGCAGGTTCCTGATTCAGATTATACCTGGCAAAGATGTTTCTCTGAAATTCTTCTATCTGGGTATGAAGACTGAAATAATCCATATTTTCAAGGAGGGTATGTTGGTCATTCCTCTGGAGACGGAGATTATCGTAAAGATGAAATCCGATGCTGAGGTCTTGGAAGAAGTTGTCGTAACCGGTTACGGCAACGTTTCCAAGAAATCTTTCACCGGTACGGTGACCAGTGTGTCCAGCAAGGATATTCTGAAAGCAGCTCCGTCCAATGCGATTGCTGCGCTCCAGATCTTTGACCCGTCTCTTCGTATTGCGGAGAATATGCTGGACGGTTCCAATCCGAATGCCCTGCCGCAGATGTCTGTTCGTGGACAATCCGGTATAGGTGACCTGGATGTCAGCGAGACGGGACTGAAGAACAATTCCAACCTGCCGACTTTCATCCTTGACGGATTCGAGGTGGATGTGAATAAAGTGATCAACCTTGATGTGAACCGCATTGAAAGTATGACTTTGCTGAAAGATGCAGCTGCGACTGCCATGTATGGCTCGCGTGCTGCGAATGGTGTCTTAGTCATCACGACGATTCCGCCGAAGGCTGGAAAGATCAACGTTTCTTATTCTTTGGGACTGAATCTCCAGACTCCGGATCTGTCCTACTATCATCTGATGGATCCGCTTCAGAAGATCGAGACGGAACGCAGAGCTGGACTTTATACTAGTGATAATCCGGGTACCCAGATCAGACTGAATGAAATCTACAATGAGAAACTGCTGAATGTAGAGAGAGGAATCTATACGGACTGGATGCGTATTCCGCTTCGTAACTCATTGAGTCATAAGCATTCTCTATATATTGACGGTGGCGAAGGTGCTTTGAGGTTCGGTCTGGACCTGAATTATGACCGTAATGCTGGAGTCATGAAGGGTTCTTTCAAGGAAAAGATATCTGCAGGACTCCTTCTTTCCTACAACGTGAAGAACCTGAACATCAGGAACTATGTCAGTTTCGACAACGTGAGCGGACAGGAATCCCCTTACGGTGCTTATTCCAACATCATTCGGATGAACCCTTATGATACCTATCTTGACGAACGTGGAAATGTTCGGAAACAGATGCAGGTATGGTTCTCTGACGTCGTCAGCAACCCGGTCTATGATGCTTCACTGAAGAGTCATGACATTTACAAGGACAAGCAGTTCCGTGATAATTTCGAAGTCATGTGGAATATCAACGATTATTTGAATGTTCGGGCCAGTGCCAGTGTCTATTACGACGTGGATGATGCTGAGAAATTCGTCGATCCGGATGCTACTGTCTTCTTGCAGAGGAAGGACAAGGGAAGTCTGCGTCTGACAGACAAGGATTCTTGGGGATATGACATGAACGTTCTCCTGTACTATAACCAGGTATACAGGAAAAACCATTTCAACCTATCTGCCGGTTTCAACATGAAGGAATCGTATTACAAGAGTACGAGCAGCAATTATGTCGGTTTCCCGAACGGAGGTTTCTTCTCTCCGGAATTTGCAGAGAAACTGGTCAGCAAGCCGATCACGATGACGGATATCCAACGTCTGGTGGGTACTTTGATTCGGTTCAACTATACATACGATAACATTTACCTCTTCGATATATCCGGACGTGTGGATGGTAGTTCGCAGTTCGGTTCCAAGAGGAAATTCGCTCCTTTCGCATCCGGTGGTCTCGGTCTGAACATCCATAACTACGATGCGGTCCGTCAGGGCGCTCCATGGATCAATCAGTTGAAAATCAGAGCTTCCTACGGTCAGACTGGTAATGTGAAGTTCGCTTCCTACGAAGCTCAGGACAAGTTTAACATTGTGACCGACAAGTGGTTTCCGACCGGCTCGGCCGCTGAATTGAACCACATGGGTAATCCGGACTTGAAATGGGAGACAACCGATACCTTCGAGTACGGTGGTGAACTTTCTCTTTTCAACAACATCATCTATATCAAGGCGAACCGTTACTTCAAGCTGACTAAGGACCTGATCGTCCAGATGACCCTTCCCTCTTCTTCCGGCTTCACGGTCTACAAGGAGAACGTCGGCCAGATGATGAACAAAGGTTGGGAACTCAATCTCCGGGCAAAACTTTACGATAACAAGAATCTGCACTGGTATGCCTTCACCAATCTGACTCACAACCGTAACAAGCTCTTGAAAATTTCAAATTCCATGAGAGACTATAACGAGAGGGTCAATGAACTTTACCAGAAGGATGCTTTCAGCAACGATGCGCCGCTTCTGAAATATTATGAAGGTGCTTCCATGACCGCACTTTATGGTATGAAGTCGCTCGGTATAGACCCGGCTACCGGAAAGGAACTTTTCCAGTATAAGGACGGTACGGTCGGCAGTAAGTGGATCGGTTCCGAAACGATGGTCATCTGTGATACGGAACCTGATGTTTCCGGATCTTTCGGTACGAATCTCTATTGGAAAGGATTTACCTTCGATATGTATTTCCGTTTCGAATACGGTGGTCAGATCTATAACCGTACCTTGCTGGACAAGATCGAGCGGGCAGACCCTAACTTCAATTGCGATGTCAGGGTGCTGTCGGACAGATGGGCGACACCTGGAGATGTGAGTGCATTCAAGGGTATCGATGCCTGGAAGCATGCGACACAGCCTACTTCCAGATTTGTCCAGGATTACAACTGGATGAAGCTGGCTTCCATGTCCATCGGATATGATGTTCCCCAGAAGTTCCTGCGCAAGGCGAAGATTTCAAGACTGAAATTCCAGTTTAACTGTTCTGATATCTTCACTGTCAGCACGGTCCGTATGGAGAAAGGTACATCCTACCCGTTTGCCCGTGGCTTCAACTTTACAGCAAACATCACTTTCTAACTTGTTTTGACGATGAAAAATAAATATATGATAGCAGTACTTGCTCTGTCCATGTCTTTTTTCACCGGTTGCAGCTGGCTGGATGTCCATCCTGTCGATGAGGTCGACAAAGAGAGCATGTATGCGACTACAGATGGATTCTACAATGTTCTGAACGGTGTCTATCTCGCTATTGGAGAAGCATCCCTGTACGGAGACAACCTTTCCTGGGGAGCAATGGAAGCTTGGGGCAGAGGATATGAACTGGACAAAAGCTTGCAGAGCCACAAGAAATTCTACTCCTTGCAGGAATGCAGATACGACGACAAGGACATCCTTTCCTTGTCCGAATCCATCTGGAGCAGTGCTTACAGGAATATCGCCAGATTGAATGATTTCATCCAGCAGGCTTCTCGGAAGCCGGATGATTTCTTCACTTACGGTACAGTGGAGAAAAATCTTCTTATCGGTGAGGCGAGGGGCTTGAGAGCCATGCTCCATTTTGACCTGTTCCGGATCTACGGACAGTCTCCGGCGCATTCGACAGAGGCAGACAAGGCTTATGTTCCTTATGTGGACACATATCCTTCTAAATCCAATCCTCCGACACCGGTCAAGGATTTCGAGACCAAACTGAAGGAGGACCTCAGAATAGCAGCAGAACTGGTCGGTACTTATGATAACACGGAAGAGAACCGGTTGATGGCACTTGATGGTGACAAGAGATTCTCTGAAGAAGAACCTGATTGGGGACGTTTCTATTCCCAGAGAGGTGTACGCCTGAATTATTATGCCATCCGCCTGCTTCAGGCCCGTGCCGAGCTTTATTTTGCCAAGACAGTTGAAGACTATCAGGCCGCATACGGATTTGCGGAAGAGATTCAGAAACTGATTATGGAGAAGAAATTGAATTTCATTTCTTCCAACAAGATCATCTCTGAGCCGAAATTCATGCCGGAGGTACTTTTTGCCTGCTGCAACCAGCTGCTGAAGGAAGCCACTCAGGACAAGTTCGACTACAAACAGCCGGCTTCGCTGAAGGTTGAGGACTATGCCCTCTTCACCAAGGTCAATGGCGACAAGAGGAAAGATTTGATTTACAATAAAGTATTGATCGTCTATACGAAGGATCTTCACGAGAAATATATTCCATGTATACGTATGAGCGAGGCCTATTACATCATGGCCGAGTGCCTGTCCAAGACGGACAGACTTACGGATGCCATCAATCTGTTCAATGATTTCCGCAAGAAGAGGGGAGTTGTCTCTTCTTCAGCAAAGGTTCCGGCTGATGTCACGGCTGATGAATTCATGAACATTCTCATCGAGGATTCCAGAAGAGAGTTCGCTGGTCTCGGACAGAATGTCTTCCTGTTCAAGAGATTGAACAGACCGGTTTCTTTCAGTGAGGGTCATGACCTGAATTCGAAAGGCAATTTGAAAATCCATGTTCCGCAGTCGGAAAGTGCAGTTTAAGCTGTTTAAATTGAAAGATTATGAAAAAAAAGATACTATTATTTATCATGGCTCTCGGCTTGTTTTCGGGCTGCAAGATAGATGAACTCGAGTTTTTTGGAGAAGAACGCTTCATCTATTTCCCGACCATCAACCGTGAGCACACCATCAACTATACTTTAGGTGGTCTGGAAGAGGATGTAGTCAAGATTCCGCTGCGATATAGTGGTCGGTACTATACTGAAAACCGGGAGTATAAAATCCAGATTGTCCAAGAGGAGGGAACTCCGGAAAATCCGATCGTGAATGCAGAAGAGGGAGTAGAGTTCTCATTGCCGGAGAAACTGATTTTCAGAACGGCACAGAAAGAACAGCAGAGGTATGCTGACAACCTGGATCTGAAAGTCATGAAATCAGACCGGATGAATACCGAAGTGCTCAATATCACGCTTCGACTGGTTTCTAACGAAAACTTCACTGCTGCCGTGCGTGATTCCATGACCATGAACATCAAGGTCACCAACATGATCGCCAAACCGTATTGGTGGACATCGGAAATAGCAGAGGCATATCTCGGAGAGTATTCCAACATCAAGTACAAACTCTTTCTCGATAATGTCTACGATGGAGATTATGGTCAGCTGGAAGCTGGAGAACAGTACTATTATGCACTCCAGTTCAAGAAATGGCTGGAAGAGAATCCGCACTATGAAAATGGAAAATTGATAACAGTACCGGTAATCGGTTGATAAAGCATGGACAAGATGAAAAAACATTTATTGTTGTTTACGTTTCTTTTTCTGATGACAGCATGTCTTCAGGATAAAACTGTCACTGAATTCGGAAACGTGGAACTTCCGGTGCTGGACAATCCGGAGGGAAAGCCGGAATGGCTCTCTACAAGAGTTCCCTATTTCATGAAAGTCGGAGATGTGCTGGAAATTGATGCCAACATCTCTTATTCTAACCCTGATGCCTTGACCTATCAATGGGTGATCGACGGTAAGACGATCGAGGAAGATAAGGATAATGGTACCTACAGGAACCATCTTAAATGGACCTGTGATCTGAAGAACGATGCTGTCGGAGCACTATATGTCATGATTCCTGCTGAGAAGGCAGGCAAACCGATTGCAACCGTCTTCAAATTCTTCATTCGGTTAGACCATCCGTTCGAACGAGGAATCATGGTAGCAACTGCCCAGCAGGAGAAAGTGGTCTATAGTTTCCTTCAGGAAAATGTCGGCAAGCCGTTCGTTGAACACCCTGCAGCCTATGAAGCAGGAACTCCGGTATCTTCCTGGGTCAAGGAGTTTGAATTCTGGTCCAATGAGTCTTCATCCGTGATCGGTAACCGTTTCCATCTGGACAGAAATCCAGCGAACAGCTGCACGATCGAGCCGGGGCTGGTCATGACATCAAAAGTCCAGCTTACCCAAGAGTTCATGAATGTTCCGGCAGGATTGGAACTGATTGATGCTCACTTCGCCGGTTATGTAGGCTATCTGGTGGATAAAGATCACCATGTTTATTCAAGAAAGTCTCAGAAGGGCTATTATACAGGACGTTACAGCGATCGTCCGCTTGAGTACAAAGGAGAGGTTCTCGAGATTTCAACCTTTGCAGAATCCCCTTACCGTAGTGGAGTTGTAATTGCTTATGATAGCAAGAACGAACGTTTTCTGACTATTAACAATGCTTATGATGACATGACCAACAAGAAGGCAGGTATCATCAATGAGATTCCTGAAGGTGTTGAACTCAATCATTTCGCCGGGGAGGACATCAAGTATATGCAGGTCATCGCTCCGGACTGGGTGGGTGAGCCGTTCTTGCTGGTGGTCATATCTTGCAACAGGGCGACCGGGGAATATTCTTTTTCCGAGTATTCGGTAGAGTTCGCAGATGGTAAGATCATCGATGCTTCCCGGAGATACTACAAGGAGAAGGTGGAAGGATTCGGCGAGAATTCGGTCTTCACGATATTGGATTCTCCGATGAACGGCGGCGGTATGATCTACTATACTGACAATTCAGATGCCATGACTTTGCGTTACATTTCCAGACAGTCGACCGGTATGGGCGGTGCTGGAATTTTCCACAAGTTCCCTTCCGAGGTGGTGTCATTGGATCATTCCAAGATTGGACGGAGATATAAGTTCTTCACCGCCGGTTTCAAGGATCGTTCTCTCCGTGTTTTCGATTTGACGGTCTCCATGACAGAGTACATCGCTCCGACCGAAGAAGAGAGGAACTCCTTGATGCACGAGTGGGAAGATGTCGGAGGAGACATTCTGCAGGTCATCTACTGCTACGGAAACATTTCTGCTTACTAGTCGTCGGCAGAGAACCTTCGAAACGATAGGGACAGCTTGCAGCCTTTGGTTGCAGGCTGTCTTTTTTATGGGCCAAAAGGAAGCTGATTCCCGAATAAATCCTTATTTTTGTAAGATGCGTCCTGCGCAGGGACTTGACTAAACATTGAAGAGATATGGCGGAAAAGAAACCGAAAGAAACCCCGATGATGAAACAGTTCTTCTCAGTGAAGGCAGAGCATCCGGAAGCCTTGCTGCTGTTCCGGTGCGGTGACTTCTATGAGACCTACGGTGATGATGCCCTGACAGCCAGCAAGGTGCTGGGAATCGTGCTGACGAAACGCTCGAATGCGGCGCCCGACGCGATTGCGATGGCAGGCTTCCCTCATCATTCTCTGGACATCTATCTCCCGCGTCTGGTAAGGGCCGGTTACAAGGTGGCGGTCTGTGACCAGCTGGAGGACCCGAAACTGACGAAGAAGATCGTCAAGCGCGGAATCACGGAACTGGTGACTCCAGGTATCGCTTTCAACGAGCAGCTCCTGGAGCAGAAAGAGCATAACTTCATTGCCGGCTTGACCTTCGACAAGGACAAGGCCGGTGCGGCTTTCCTGGACGTATCTACAGGAACTTTCCAGATTGCCGAAGGCTCATTGGACTACATAGGAGCCTTGCTCTCTTCTTTTGCACCGAAGGAACTGCTGGTGCAGCGGGGCTATGAGAAAGGGGTGCGGGAACGTTACGGGGACCATTTCTATATCTCGACTTTGGAAGAATGGGCTTTTGTCTGGGATACGGCCGTCCAGAAGCTGAAGAAGCAGCTGAAGGTGGATTCCCTCAAAGGCTTCGCGATTGATATCTTCCCGCTGGGAGTGACTTCGGCGGGAGCCTTGCTCATTTACCTGGAACAGACCCAGCATGCTGGCTTGAGCAATATCTGCTCCATTTCCAGGATCGATGAGGGGCGTTTCGTCTGGATGGACCGCTTTACTTTCCGGAATCTGGAGATTTTCTCTTCCGCGAGCGGAAAAGATGGAGTCGGCCTGGTGGATGTCATTGACCAATGTGCCTCCCCTATGGGTTCCAGGCTGCTCCGTTCCTGGCTGGCGATGCCGGTGATGGACCTCAAGGAGCTGGAGGAGCGTTATGATATCGTTCAGCATTTCATGGATCGTCCGGATGATCTTCGTGTCCTGCAGGGCTTGATCGGAGATGTCGGTGATCTGGAACGTCTGGTGTCCCGGGCGGCGGCCGGAAAGATCCTGCCGCGTGCCGTGCTCCAGCTGGGGCGTGGTCTGGCCCAGATGCGTCCTGTCATGCAGCTGTGCATGGACAAGGGAACGGCGGCTCTGGATACGCTTCTGTCCGGTCTGACCGACTGTGACGAGGTGCTGGAGCTGATACAGAAGACCATTGACCCGGAAACTGCGGCGATGCTCGGTAAGGGCGACGTGATCGCAGCCGGTGTGGATCCGGAGCTGGACGAACTTCGGAACATCGCCCGTCATGGCAAGGATTATCTGATTCAGGTCCAGCAGCGGGAAATGGAGACGACCGGCATTCCTTCGCTGAAGATCGGTTACAATTCCGTCTTCGGCTATTATCTTGAAGTCCGGAATGCTCATAAGGATAAGGTGCCGGAAGACTGGGTGCGCAAGCAGACTTTGGTCAATGCCGAGCGTTACATCACTTCCGAACTTAAGGAATATGAAGAGAAGATTCTCGGTGCTGAGGAGAAGATCTATGTCCTGGAAAGCAGGATCTATACGAATCTGATCAGCCGTCTGCAGGAGAGCATCGCGGCGATTCAGAAGAACTGTCGGATTTTGTCGCGGCTGGATGTACTTTCCGGATTCGCCGATCTGGCTTTGAGCCGGCATTACTGTCGCCCGGAAATGAATGATGGAGGAAAGATCGACATCAGGGCCGGCCGTCATCCGGTGATCGAGACAATGATGGGCGTCGGGGAGGAGTATGTCCCGAACGATATCTTCCTGGACAGGGACAGTCAGCAGATCATCATCCTGACCGGTCCGAATATGGCCGGTAAATCGGCGCTGTTGCGTCAGACCGCGCTGATCGTGCTCATGGCCCAGATCGGCTGCTATGTGCCGGCAGATTATGCGGAAATCGGTTACTGTGACAAGATCTTCACCCGTGTCGGTGCTTCGGACAACATTTCCCGGGGAGAATCCACCTTCATGGTGGAGATGCTGGAGACTTCCATGATCCTGCATAATCTCTCGGAACGTTCGCTGGTACTGCTGGATGAGATCGGGCGAGGTACTTCTACCTATGACGGCATGTCCATCGCTCGGGCGATCGTGGAATATATCCATGAATGGGGGCATGGGGCGAAGACGCTTTTCGCGACCCATTATCATGAACTCAATGATCTGGAAGGCATCTATCCGCGGGTGAAGAATTATCATATCGCGGTCAAGGAAGTTGATAAGAACGTCATTTTCCTGAGGAAACTCAAGGAAGGTGGAGTGGCTCACAGTTTCGGTCTGCATGTCGCCCGGATGGCCGGTATGCCGGCTCAGGTGCTCGAGTCCGCGGAAAAGACGCTGGAGGCGCTGGAAGCCGGAGACAATCCGACCGTCATCGCTGCCAAGACGAAGAAAGTCAAACCGCACAATGTGAAGGAAGGACATGTCGAGAGCGACGGTTCGCTGCAGCTGTCTTTCTTCCAGCTCGAAGATCCTCTGCTTTCTTCCCTGAAGGACGATCTGGAGGCGGCGGATCTGAACAACATGACACCGCTGCAGGCCTTCGATCTCCTGCGGGGCATGAAAGAGAAGATGAACATCCGGTAAATATGAAAGAAGGGCGGTCCCGTAAGGAACCGCCCTTTCTGTCTATGCTCACCAAGGCTTATTTCATCAGTAAAGGTGAAGTGGCCAGCTGTTCTGCCAGGTTGAGGAAGGCAAGGCCGTCCGGTCTGCTGGAAAGTGCAGCCGGTTCACCGTTGTCACCGTCCTCACGGATACTCTGTACGATTGGAATCTGACCGAGCATCGGAATGTCATATTTCTCAGCCATTCCTACACCGCCGTCTTTACCGAAGATGTAGTACTTGTGGTCCGGCAGTTCTTCCGGAGTGAACCAGGCCATGTTCTCGACGAGACCGAAGATCGGTTTCTGCACGCTCTTGTTGCGGAACATGTTCACGCCTTTCTCGACATCGGCCAGGGCGACAGCCTGCGGAGTGGAGACGATCACCGCTCCCTCCATCGGAATGTCATGGACGAGACTGATGTGGATATCTCCGGTTCCTGGAGGCATGTCGATGAGCAGGAAGTCGAGTTCTCCCCATCTGACCTGCAGAATCATCTGCTTGAGGGCGTTGCAGGCCATCGGACCTCTCCAGATCAGCGCCTGTTCCGGCTTCGCGAAGTAGCCGATGGACATCCATTTCACGCCGTATTTCTCGAGCGGGACGATCACTTCCTTCTCACCTTCCTGGAAGGCATCAGGAAGGGCCCCTTCCGTAGCGGTCATCTTCGGAACGGAAGGGCCGTAGACATCCGCGTCTGCAAGACCGACTTTGTAGCCGAGACGTGCGAGGGCTACAGCCATGTTCACGGCGACGGTGGATTTGCCGACGCCACCTTTGCCGGAAGCGATGCCGATGATGTGCTTCACTTGGGCCAGTTCTTCCAGTCCTAGGTTGAGACCGGGGTTCTTCTTCGGTGCGGCTTCATCTTTGATGATGGTCTTCACTTCTGCTTCCACACCGGGGATATGGCGGATCAGCGTCGCCTTGGTGCTGCCGATCAGGTATTCGGCCAGCGGGTCGCGATGCTTGGAGAAGGCAAGAGTGACGGTCACTCTGTTGCCGTCGATCTCCACCTTGTCCACCATTCCCAGTTCCACGATGCTCTTGTCGTCCTTTGCAGGATGCTGGACTTCAAAGAGCATCTTCATGATTTCATTTTCTTTCATCTGTATGAAGTTTTTATTTTTCTTTCACGAGTTCCATCTCGTCGATCAGCCATTTCGCTCCGCCGAATTTCTCTACGACGAAGAGGACATAGCGGATATCGACGTTGATGCAGCGCTGGAGATCCGGCTCGAACATCACGTCTGAACTCATGGATTCCCAGTTGCCGTCGAAGGCCAGTCCGATGAGTTCGCCTTTGGCGTTCATGATCGGGCTGCCGGAGTTACCGCCTGTGATGTCGTTGTTGCTGAGGAAGGCTACCGGCATCTTGCCGTTCTCCATCGCATACTGGCCGAAATCACCGGCTTTCCACAAGGCTTTCAGTTCCGGTTCCACGACAAACTCCCAGTTGTCCGGATCTTCTTTCTCCATCACACCGTCAAGGGTGGTGTAGTAGCGGTATTCGATGGCATCTGCCGGCGAATAACCTTTCACGTGGCCGAAGGTCAGACGCATGGTGGAGTTGGCATCCGGATAGGACGGTTCCCCTTTCTTCCACTCGAGAAGGGCTTTGGTATAGAGCTGCTGGAAGCTGGCGATGCTGCCTTGAAGTGTTCTTGCACGCTCGAAAGCGGTACCGGTCTTCTTGTTGATCTCCATGGCGAGGACCATGAGCGGATCCATCAGTACATCCGTACCCTGAGCCTCGATTGCAGCCTTCAGCCTGTCTGCGCTGGTGAAGACGCTCGTTCCGTAGAGTTTGTCTGCGAGAGCATCGATGTCCAAGGTCTTGAAATCCTCAACCGGTCCCTGGAGATAATCTTCTTCAGCTGCGTTCTCACGGTAGAATTCCATCAGGGCTTTGAACACTTTCTTGTCTACGGTCAGACTGAAGTCCTTGTACTCCGGAAGCACGTAGGCATAGGCTTTCTCCAAAGCTTCCTGCTCTCCGAGTCCTTCCGCCTCTGCCTGTCTGTAAGCGGATCTGAACATCAGGGAGAAGATAGGCATCTCGATCTTGTAGATGGATTCGAAAGCGAGAGTCATTGCCTTCTCGGCTGCTCCGCTGGTCTCGACGCAGCTCTTGATATCAGCAAGGACGTGTCCGTATTCTTGCTGGCGCTTCCTGCTGCTGTCTACCCATTTCTGGAATTCAGCTTCTTCCTGTTCGGCTCTTTCGATGATGCCGAGCTTGGCGAAAGCGAGCTTCATGCCCTGCCATTTCTTCCAGCCGTTGGAGGAACGGGAATATTTGCTGGCGTACTGGATCTTGACAGCCGGATCAGCCAGCATTTCCTCGAGCATCTCGTCCTGACGGATCGTGCGTGCCGCGATGCGGATGTCGTTGAGTGCGATCTGGTTCTTCAGTTCTGGAGAGGTCTGGAAACGGGTGGTGCGGCCAGGGTAGCCCATGATCATGGTGTAGTCCCCTTCTTTCACGCCATCCAGGGAAATCTTGAGGAAGTTGCTGGTATGGTAAGGAACATTGTCCTTTGAATATTCAGCCGGATTGTTGTCTTTATCCGCATAGACACGGAACATGGAGAAGTCTCCGGTGTGTCTCGGCCACATCCAGTTGTCGGTGTCTGCACCGAACTTTCCGATGGATGAAGGAGGTGCACCGACGAAACGGATGTCCTTGTAGACACGGTTATAGATCATGAAGTACATGTTATTGTTGTAGTAGGACTCCACGATGACCTCGCTATGTGGATTCTTCGCCTCGGCTTCCTTGATCATGGCATCGATCGCTGCAGCGACTTCCGCCTCGGCCTGTGCCGCTGCGTTTTCCTGTCCTTTGAATTTCTTTTCGGCCTTCTTCTGGAGTTTCTGTACGGTAGCGGTGATGTCTACCATCTTGTCCATGAAGGTGACGGTAAGTCCTTCGCAAGGCAGTTCCTGCTCGTGGTTCATAGCCCAGTAACCGTCTTTCAGATAGTCGTGTTCTACGCTGGAAAGTTTCTGGATGCTGCCGTAGCCGCAATGGTGGTTGGTTACCAGCAGTCCGTCCGGTGAGATGATTTCACCGGTACAGCCGTTGCCGAAATGTACGATCGCATCCTTGAGGGAAGGATGCTTGATGCTGTAGATCTGTTCCGGTGTGAGCTTGCATCCAGCTTTTGCCAACTGTGCTGCGTTCATTTGCTTGAGGAACGGAAGCATCCACATGCCTTCATCCGCTCTGATGTTTCCGGCGAAAATGGCCAGAAGTGCAATGATGGAAAAAAATCTTTTCATTTTAAAATAATGTTGGTTCTAGTTGTTTGAGATGAAAACTTTTTCGATGGTATCTGGTGAGGCCGTATTTCTTTACGGCTTCGATATGTTCCGGTGTGGGGTAGCCCATGTTCCGTTCCCATCCGTATTCCGGGAATTCCAGGGCAAGTCTCCTCATATATTCGTCCCGCCAGGTCTTAGCCAGGACGGAGGCAGCCGCGATGGATGCGTAGGTCGCATCTCCTTTCACGATGCAGCGGTACGGGATGGAGAAAGGCTTGAACCGGTTGCCGTCGATCAGCAGAAAATCAGGTTGAGGATCCAGGCGTAGAGCTGCTCGCTGCATGCCGGTGATGGAGGCGTTGAGAATGTTGATGGAGTCGATCTCTTCCACACCGACTTCTTCCACAGCCCAGGAGATGGCTTCTTTCTCGATGACTTCCCTCAGGATGTTCCTGGATTTCTCCGTCATCTTCTTGGAGTCGTTGAGCAGCGGATGATGGAAGTCATCCGGAAGGATGACGGCAGCTGCAAAGACGGAACCCGCCAGCGGCCCCCGTCCTGCTTCATCACATCCAGCCTCCAGTCTGTCGTCCTGGAGATGGTTCAGCAAGTGGATTTCATGGTACATTATGCAAATGTACTCAATCTAATTTTTTTCGCCAATGATTTTTTTCCGGTAATGTTCTATTTCATCTTTTGTCCTGAGCAGATCTTCTTTCAGACGATTGATTTCCTGAAGATGTTCTATCGTCTCTTTATGGGCAACCTCGCGTTCCTCAAGGATGCTGATCTGCTTGTCGTAATTCCTGCGCATCTTGTTCAGATGTTCATGGTAGGTGGCTCTGGCTTCCTTCAGGTCTGTCCGGTTTTCCTTGAGGGGTTTGTAGCCGATCACCAGTTCTTCCGGAGAGATGTGCAGAGCATCCGCGATCTGGAAAAGCTTTTCATTGAGGATCCTGGTCTTTCCGCTTTCAAGGTCTCTGTAGGCGGTCAAGGAAATTCCGATCTTTTCTGCTACCTCATTCTGGGTGAGGCGCAGCTCGCTTCTTCTTTTGAAGATGTTGGCTTTGATTTCTTTGTTTTCCATGGTCATGCTGTTTTAAATCTGACCACAAATTTATGATTTGTGAACGTCTCTCTTGTGCAACCTATTCTTGTGGTGTGGAAAGGGATTCTTGCGAAATGCAGGTCTGGATATTAAAAAAAAGAAAAAATTGCAGGGAAAAGTCTGAAAATGGCAGGAAACTCTTGTCTCTTTCAAGGAGTTGAGCCAGTTTTGCAGTACTGAATTCAAAGAAAAAATGGTATGGGACATAGAAGACTGATGGAAAAGTACAGGCTTTTCAATGAGTGCATCGAGGATTTGACGGCAGCCGGGAGTCCGCTCCCCTCCTTTGAGGAAATCTGCGGGAGGATCGGGGTCTCTCCCCGCTTGCTGGAAAATCTGCTTTTTGAAGAATTGGGAGTTTCCGGGGAAGAACTGCTATCTTCCTACCGCAATTAATGGTTCTTTCGTGTTGTTATTCAGCCATTATTTTATTAGATTTGTGGTCGATGCGTCTGTGAAAAACGCAATGACACTGAATAATAACTGAAATAACATTAGAACCAATGAAAGTTTATTCCACACAAAACATCCGTAATGTGGTTCTGCTTGGTAGTACCAAGTCAGGTAAAACCACATTATCTGAAGCCATGCTCTATGAGGGCAAAGTGATTGACAGGAGAGGTTCTGTCGAGGCTAAGAATACTGTTTCTGACAATACGGAAATCGAGCAGATGAACCAGAGGTCCATCTATTCCACTCCGCTTTACGCCGAGTTCATGGATACGAAGTTCAACATCATCGATACTCCGGGTTCTGACGATTTCGTCGGTGGCGCAGTTTCAGCATTCAAGGTTTGTGATACGGGAATTCTCCTGGTGAACGCACAGCAGGGCGTAGAGGTTGGAACACAGATCTTCAGACGTTACGCCAGGCAGTACAATGTGCCGATCATCGTTGCGGTGAATCAGCTTGATGGTGAGAAAGCTTCTTGGGAAAATACGCTGGAAAGCATGAAGGAATCCTTCGGTAACAGGCCGGTCGTCATCCAGTTCCCGGTCAATCCAGGACCCGGATTTGACGGTTTCGTCGATGTCCTTAAAATGAAATACTATCATTTCACGGATGAAAATGGTGCTCGGGAGTCTTTGGAGATCCCTGCAGAATATCAGGAGGAGGCCAATGAACTCAGAGGTGCGCTCATCGATCGTGCTGCGGAATATGACGATACTCTCATGGAGAAATACTTCGAGATCGGAGAACTCAGCGAGGACGAGATCCGCAAGGGACTCGGTATCGGTTGTCGTCAAGGAGAGGTCTATCCGGTATTCTGTCTTTCCGCTAAAAAAGATATCGGAGTCAAGAGACTCATGGAATTCACGATCAATACCGCTCCGTCTCCGGCAGAACGCATGGAGAAGTCGAAGGAAGGGCATGAAATCGAATGCAAGGCTGAAGGTCCGGCATCATTGTTCATCTACAGGACTGCCGTAGAGCAGCATCTGGGTGAGGTCGCTTATTTCAAGGTCATGTCCGGTGAGATCACCGAGGGTATGGAGCTGGAGAATCCGGAGACTGGAGATAAGGAAAGGATCACAGCCATCTATGCAGTGGCCGGAAAGAAGAAGGAGAAGGTGACCGACCTGCTCGCCGGTGATATCGGATGTACCGTGAAGTTGCGTGCGGCGAAGACGAACACGACATTGACCCAGACAGGTGTGGATCTGGTCTATGAGGGTATCAAGTTCCCTCATTCAAAATATCGTTGTGCCGTCAAAGCTGTCGATCCTCATGACGAGGAGAAGGTCGGTGAAGCTATGAACCGCCTCTGTGCAGAGGATCCGACCTACATCGTCGAGTACAGCAAGGAAATGAAGCAGACCCTGCTTAAAGGTCAGGGAGAGCAGCATGTGAATACGCTCAAATGGAGACTTCATAATGAGTTCAAGCTGGATGTCGAGTTCTCGGCACCAAGAATCTCTTATCGTGAGACCATCACGAAGGTGGCTGCGGCGGATTACCGCCACAAGAAACAGTCCGGTGGAGCCGGTCAGTTCGGTGAGGTGCATCTTCTGATCGCTCCTTATATCGAGGGCGTCAACCCGGGCAACAAGTTCAAGGTGGACGGTCGAGAGCTGGTCCTGAACATTAAAGGCAAGGATGTATATGACCTTCCATGGGGCGGAAAGCTCGAGTTCTACAATTGTATCGTCGGCGGTGCGATCGATGCACGTTTCATGCCTGCGATCCTCAAGGGTATCAATGACAAGATGAGCGAAGGTCCGTTGACCGGTTCTCTTGCACGGGATATCAGGGTCTATGTATATGACGGTAAGATGCATCCGGTAGATTCCAATGAGATCTCCTTCGTGCTTGCGGCGCGCAACGCCTTCAAGGAAGCCTTCCGCAAGGCCGGTCCTAAGATCATGGAGCCTATCTACAATGTTGAGGTTCTGACCCCGACCGAGTACATGGGTGCCTGCATGTCCGACCTCCAGAACCGTCGTGCGATCATCGAGGGTATGGGTACGGACAAGGGATTCGACGTCGTGAAAGCCAGAGTTCCGCTCGCTGAACTGTACAAGTATTCGACGACCTTGAGTTCTCTGACTTCAGGCAGTGCCACCTTCACCATGGAATTTGCCGACTATCAGCCGGTACCGGGTGATGTTCAGGAGAAACTTCTTGCCGCTTATCTTGCCGAAGAGAAGGAAGACTAAGGTTTCCGGACGGAAATGCTATGAAGATGAAGAAGCCGGGCACACAGGGTCCGGCTTCTTGCATTCATTGGAACGGGCACTCGTCCGAGGCCCAGAATTCATCCAGACTGTTGAAGAGGGGAATGCCGTAGAAGCCGCAGGTGATCCGGACATTGTCATGGCGGTAGAAATCCGGTTCACAGATGACGTACATTTTCCCGGAGCGGGCATGCAGGCCCATTTCCAGCAGGGAAATCGGGGATTTGCTGCTGCCGAGGAGGTACATGAGGATGTAGTCCGCTTTTTCAAGATGTTCCAGTTCCCAGTTGACCTGATAGTCCATCTCTCCTTTCCGGGTCGGATCCCAATGCAGCTGTCTCGGGTTGTACAGCAGCCAGCGTCCGTCGGTCTGACGGAAATGTTCATAGACTTCCTGCTGCCAGTCGATGCTGTTGCCCATGTCAATGGTGCCGGCCAGGAAAACGCTGGTGAACCCTTTCAGGGGCCGGGCGGAATCCGTGAGAGGCAGTTCTTCATGCGGGTGCAGCATATGGGTCACGGCTTCCTCGGACTGACAGGAGGACAGACAAAGGATGAGCGCGGTCGCGGCGACTGTCAGGCACAAGCCCATTGACCTGAATAAGGACATGATCAGGCCAGTTTAAGGGTAAGATCAATGAAATCTTCGACGCTGAGGCGTTCCGGGCGGAGCTGGAAGACAGGGTCGGCCAGGAATTCCGTCAGCTGTTCCTCGCTCCAGCCTTCTCGCTCGGCCTTCTCACGGACAAGCGGTTTGAGGGAGTTGCGGAGGGTCTTGCGGCGCTGGTTGAATCCGGTCTTCACGACACTCTTGAAAAGAGCTTCATCGCAGCCGAGGTCCGTGCGGGAATTCCTCTTGAGGCGGATGACGGCGGATTTCACTTTCGGTGGCGGATTGAAGGCACCTTCACCGACCGTAAGGATATATTCGATGTCGTACCAGGCCTGGAGCAGGACGGACAGGATGCCGTACACTTTCGTACCCGGCTTCTCTGCGATGCGTTCCGCTACTTCTTTCTGGATCATGCAGACCACCTGCGGAATCTGGTCCTTGTGGTCGAGGATCTTGAAGAAGATCTGGGAAGATATATTGTAGGGGAAGTTGCCGATGACGTTGAAGATACCCGGAAAGAAATGCTTGAGGTTCATCTTCAGGAAGTCACCTTCAATCAGGGAACCATTGGCTTTCGGGAAATTCACCAGCAGGTAATCGACGGACTCACGGTCGATCTCGATCATCTTCAGGGAGAGGTCTTCCCTTTCCATCAGATATTGGGAAAGTACGCCCATGCCTGGGCCGATTTCCAGTACTTCTGCAGGGCGCTCTGCGCAGGCTCCTTCTGGCTGGAGGGATTCCGCAATCTTCTGTGCAACGGAGAGATCGGTCAGGAAGTGCTGTCCCAGTGCTTTCTTTGCTCTTACTTGAGTTGACATCATATTGTTTCTTTGGATTGGAATACAGGCATTTCTGCCCATTAAAACTTTGCAAATATATCAAATTATCTTCTTATTTTTATTAATTTTGCAAGTTGTAACCTCTGAACTTGGGGTTATCGGATACAGATCATAAAACAAAACAGACATGTATAGAACTCATACTTGCGGAGAACTCCGCATTGAAAATGCCGGGCAGCAGGTAACCTTGGCCGGGTGGGTGCAGAAATCCAGGAAACTGGGAGGCATGACTTTCATTGACCTCCGTGACCGTTACGGAATCACTCAGCTGGTCGTGGACGCTACTGCAGATCAGGCGCTCGTCGAGACGGCCTCCAGCCTGGGACGTGAATTCGTGATCCAGGTAGAAGGAACTGTCGTGGAACGTCAGAGCAAGAACCCTAAAATGCCGACCGGTGATATTGAAATCTCGCTTTCTGCCCTCCGGATCCTGAACAAGGCGATGACTCCTCCGTTCACCATCGAGGATGAAAGTGACGGTGGTGAGGAATTGAGAGCGAAATACCGTTATCTTGATTTGAGAAGAAACCCTTTGAAAAAGGCGCTTGAACTCCGTCACAGGATTGCTCATGAGGTCCGCAACTACCTCGATGCCCAGAACTTCCTGGAGATCGAAACCCCGTATCTCATCAAATCTACTCCGGAAGGTGCCCGTGACTTCGTGGTCCCATCCCGTATGAATCCGGGCCAGTTCTATGCACTTCCACAGTCTCCTCAGACTTTCAAGCAACTGCTCATGGTGGCTGGTTACGACCGTTATTTCCAGATCGTGCGCTGCTTCCGTGACGAGGATCTTCGTGCTGACCGTCAGCCGGAATTCACGCAGATCGATTGCGAGATGTCCTTCGTGGAGCAGGAAGATGTCCTCAATACTTTCGAAGGCATGATGAGGACTCTGTTCAAGAATGTCCTCGACGTGACGATCCCGAACCCGATTCCTCGCATGAGCTGGTACGATGCCATGGATCGCTATGGTTCCGACAAGCCGGATATCCGTTTCGGCATGAAGATCCATGAGATCACTTCCCTTGTTCAGGGCCATGGCTTCTCCGTTTTCGACAGTGTTCCTTATATCGGCGCCATTTCCGTTGAAGGAGCGGCGGCATATACCCGCAAGCAGATCGATGCCTTGACCGACTGGGTGAAGAGACCTCAGGTCGGAGCGAAAGGTCTGGTTTATATCAAGGTCAATGAGGATGGCAGCATCAGGTCTTCTGTCGATAAGTTCTATACTCCGGAGCAGCTTCAGGCTATCGCTGATTTCATGGAGGCGAAGAAGGGAGATATGATCCTCGTCCTCTGCGGTGAGAAGAGAAAGACCCAGACGATGCTCGGTGTTCTCCGTATCGAGATGGGCGAGCGTCTCGGTCTCCGTGATCCGCATGATTTCGCACCGCTCTGGGTAGTGGACTTCCCGTTGCTCGAGTGGGATGACGAGACCAACCGTTTCTATGCGATGCACCATCCGTTCACCGCACCGAAACCGGAGCATCTGGACCTCTTCTACAGCGACAGGAAAGAAGATCTCGAGAAGGTCTGCGCCAATGCCTATGACTTCGTGCTCAACGGTACCGAGCTGGGTGGCGGTTCCATCCGTATCCATGAGGCCGATGTGCAGGAGAGAATGTTCGAAGTGCTCGGCATCAGCAAGGAAGAAGCAGATTACAAGTTCGGTTTCATCATCAACGCCTTCAAGTTCGGCGCACCTCCTCATGGTGGTCTCGCGTTCGGCTTCGATCGTGTATGTGCTCTCTTCGGCGGTCAGGAAACCATCCGTGATTTCATCGCATTCCCGAAGAACAACCAGGGTCGCGACGTGATGATCGATGCTCCGTCAGTCATCGACCAGATCCAGATGGATGAACTTCATCTGGCAACGACCGCTCTCGATAAAGAGTAGTCGGTTCGTCAGGGGAAAGAAAAGGGAAGGTTCATATGTAATTGAACCTTCCCTTTTCTTCGTTTAGAGTATGGCAGGTTTACTGTGCCAGCAATCTCTTGACGATGCCGGAGATGACCCGTCCGTCGGTCAGGCCGGCCAGTCTCTTCGTGGCTACACCCATGACCTTTCCCATATCAGACGGCTTGCTTGCTCCGGTTTCAGCGATGATCTTCATCACTTCAGCTTCCACTTCAGCTTCGCTCAGCTGTTTCGGAAGATAGACTTCCAGTGCAGAGGCTTCTGCCAGCTCGTTCTCGGCCAGCTCAGGTCTGCCGGCAGCTTTGTACTGCTCAGCGCTTTCTTTACGTTGCTTGACCAGTTTCTGGATGATCTTGATGATTTCCTGGTCATTGATTTCATCCTTTCCTCCCTCGGCGGTCTTGGCCAGAAGGATAGCCGCTTTGATGGCCCTCAGGGCAGCAAGACGTACGGCATCTTTTGCTTTCATGGCAGCGATCATATCTGCCTGGATCTGTTTTTCCATTGTCATTATTTATCTGTATTTCTCAAATTCCGGCATAGCGATGCTGGAAATGAATTCCTTGAAATCTTTTTCATCTTTCGGACAGATGACGAGCGCGTCTTCCGTATCGATCACCATGAAGTTCTCCAGTCCCTTGATGGCGATGAGTTTCTTCTTGTTGCAGGAGAGTGCCATGGTTCCTGAAGTCTTCTCGATGATCTTCGCTTCCGTGTTGATCAGGTTTCCGGCTTCATCCTTCTTCGGGTAGCAATCATAGAGGGAACACCAGTTTCCGATATCGTTCCAGTCGAACTTGGCCGGGAAGATCCAGGCCTTTTCCGTCTTGCTCATCACGGCATAGTCGACCGAAATGTTGATGCAGTCGGTGAAAGCCCGCTGGATGAACTCGTTCTCCAGGTTGGTACCGAGCACGTTCTCCCAGCCGGCGAAGAGACTGGTGACTTCCGGGAGGTATTTCTCCATTTCCTCCATGAAGGTGGCTGCTCTCCAGACAAAGATACCGGAATTCCAGAAGAATTCACCGGTCGCCATGAATACTTTCGCCAGATTCTTGTCCGGTTTTTCCGTAAAGGTCTTCACGCGTGCCGGCATTCCGGTCTTGCAGGCGGACTTGCCGCCCATGCACTGGATATAGCCGTAGTTGCTGTCCGGGCGGGTCGGCGTGATGCCCAAAGTGATCAGGGCATCCTGAGTCTTGAGGAAGTCGAAAGCTTGTCCGACGGCATCTGCAAAGAGATCGGTTTCCCGTATGATCTGGTCGGAAGGGCTGACGATGACCTCGGCTTCCGGATCTCTCTTCAGCAAGGTGTAGGTCGCATAAGCCAGGCAAGGGGCTGTGTTGCGGCTGTAAGGCTCAAGCAGAAGATTCTCTTTCTTGAGACCTGGGATCTGTTCTTTCACGAGACTTTCGTACCTTTCGGCGGTGACGATGAGGATATGGTCTTCAGGGATGATGGTCCTGACGCGGTCGTAGGTATGCTGCAGGAAGGAGCAGTCGCTGTATTCTGCCTTCAGGAACTGTTTCGGCTTCCGTACTTTGCTGACTGGCCAGAACCGTGTTCCGGCTCCACCGGCGGTGATGATGCAATATCTGTGGTTCATTTCTGTTTTTATGTTACATATAAATCGGGATGAAGGCTTGCTCCATGTACCTGATTTCGTGGTTTCCATCTTCAATCAAGACTCCGATGATGTCGAAGGAACATTCCTGTCCGGCCAGGGCCGGATCAGGATTCTTTTTCAACCAGAGGGCAGCTGCTTTTACCAGTTTTCTCTGTTTCGGTAAAGTCACGCAGGCTTCCGGCTCAAGCTGTACAGGGGCTCTTCTGGTCTTGACTTCTACAAAATGTATTCCATTCGGATCCAGGGAGACGATGTCTATTTCCAGATGCCCGATCCTCAGATTCCGTTCCAGGATCGTATGTCCTTTATTTTCCAGGAATTGACAGGCAAGGTCTTCTCCTCTTCTGCCTAATTCCTCTCTACCTTTCTTATCCATGGCTCTATCATTCAAAATAAGCAGTGCTGACAAACTGTCAGCACTGCTGTCTTTCGCTATATGTCGAACTCAACGATGGTTACTCCAGTACCACCGTACTGAATATGCTCGTCGTGTACACGGGCGACTCCGTAAGTGCTTCGTGCGAATTTCTGGATTTCTTCTCTCAATGCTCCGGTTCCCTTGCCGTGAATGATCCGCACACTCTCCACATTCAGCATGATCGCATCGTCAATGTAGTGCATGATCTTTTCCAGTGCTTCATTGACCCTTTCTCCCCTTACATCGATTTCCGTGCTGAAGTTCAGCTTTCTTTCGCTGATGGCTGTGTCGATCTTGATGGTGGATGGGCGGGAGTTCTCGTGGACAGCATTCTTGAATTCGTTGGAAGTGATCCGTTCGACCTTGTCCGGGGCGACTTTGCTGCTGAGGTTCCCGATGTTCACGATCAGGGTCTTGGCGGATACCTTCGCGACTTCCCCGACCATTCCGTTTTCCTTGATGCGGACTTTCTCACCTACCTGCAGCGGTGCGTTTCGGAATTGTTCCAGTCGTTCCTGCTCTGCCCGCTGCTCCATCAGCAGCTGCTTTGCCCGCTCGTCCGCATTCTTCGCCTTTCTTTTCTTCTGGCGTTCGCGACGTTCGTCGATCTGGCGGATCTTCTTCTCGATATAGTCGTCTTTGGCTTTCTGCTCCTGTTCTTTCTGCTGGGAGAGCAGGGCGACAAAGCTCTGCAGTTCTTTCCTGGCTGTTTTCGTGCTCTGCTTCTCAGCCTGTTTCTCCTTGATGGTCTTGATGGTGTTCTCGACCTGTCTGTTCGCTCCCTTCACGATTTCCTCCGCTTCTTTCCGGGCCTGGTCCAGAATCTCTTTCTTCGTCTGCTGAATCTGCAGCAGTTCTTTCTCGTATTTGTCGGTGATGTTCTCCAATGCCTTGTCCGTATGCTTGATGCGTTCCAGCTTCTCGTCCAGCGCCTTTCTGTTCCGCGCGATCTTCCGGAGATTTCGCTCGATGCCGACGAACTCTTCACCGGCACGATTCTCCGCATCCTTGATGATGTTTTCCGGCAGTCCCATCTTGCGGGCCAGCTCGAAAGCGAAAGAGTTGCCCGGCAGTCCCATCTCCAGCTTGAACATCGGCGCGATGTTCTTCACGTCGAACATCATGGCGCCGTTCTCCACACCGGTATCCTTGGAAGCATAGAGTTTCAAGTTCGTGTAGTGGGTGGTGATCACACCGTAGACCCCTCTCCGGTCCATTTCGGAAAGCAGGGCTTCTGCGATGGCGCCGCCGGCTGCCGGTTCCGTGCCGGAGCCGAATTCGTCGATCAGCACCAGCGTCTTGCTGTCGGACCTTGCCATCATGTCTTTCATGTCGCAGAGGAAGGAACTGTAGGTACTGAGGTCGTTGTCAATGGACTGGTCGTCACCGATGCTTACCATGATCCGGTCGAAGATCGGCAGCTCCGAAGTTTCGGAGGTCGGGATGAGCATGCCCCATTGGAACATATACTGCAGGAGTCCGACGGTCTTCAGGCAGACGGATTTTCCGCCGGCATTCGGCCCGGAGATCAGCAGGATATGTTTCTGCGGAGTCAGGGTAATGGTCAGCGGAATGATTTCCTTGTTGTCTTTCCTTAGGGTTCGCTCCAGCAGCGGATGGCGGGCTTTGCGCAGGTGGAGTTCGCCATCTCTGGAAGTGATCGGCATGCCTGCGATGAAATCCAGGGCGATCTGTGCCTTGGCCATGATGAAATCCAGTTCACCGAGGTAGCGGCCGGCTTTCATCAGGTCCTCCAGATAAGGACGCAGGTAATCGGTGAAATCGGACAGGATCTTTACGATTTCGCGCTGTTCCGCGAACTTGAGCTCCTTGATCTGATTGTCCAGCTCGACGACCTCCGCGGGCTCGACGAAGACTGTCTTTCCGGAAGCGGATTCGTCATAGATGAAGCCCGGCACCTTCTTCTTGTTGGCGCTATTGACCGGAATGAGCATCTTGCCGTCACGGACGGCGACGCCGGCATCCGCATCGACGATACCGTCTTCCTGCGCCTTCTTCAGCAGTGCCGCCATCCTCCTGGAAATGGCGCCTTCCTTGTCGTGGAGCGCTTTCCTGATGGTGTACAGCTCATCGGAAGCGGTGTCTTTCATTTCTCCGTAACGGTCAATGATGGAGTCGATCTTCTGCTGGACATGCGGAAAGCAGAGGATGGGTGCGCTCATCTTCTTCAGATTCGGATAAAGCCCGTCCTTCATGTTGTCAAAAAAGCGGATGACCTTGCTCAGGGTCTCCAGCATGGTCTTGAGTTTCCTCAGGGAAATGAGGTCAATGGCGGAAGATTCCCGTTCCAATGGTTTGAGGAAGTCCAGGCAGTCGATCAGGCCGCTGGTCGGAAAACTGTCTTCGAACATCATGATGAGCCGCATCTCGTCGGTCAGCAGCAGTCTTTTCCTGATTTCCCGTTCGTCCGTGGAAAAATGTTCGGTGGCCGCTCTGCCGGCGGCATATGTGGTGGAGCATCTGTTCGTGATGATGGATCTGACGCGGTCAAATCCAAGTTTCTGCTCCAGTCTGATGTCGATGTCTCTGTTTGTTCTTGCTTCCAAGTCTATGTCCCTCCAAGTGCTATCCTTCTGTTTCTATAGATTTGCTGAGCAGTAGTTTCAGCTCGTTGATGTTCGTGATCGTCTTGATCTTTCCTTCCTTGATATAGGAAATCTTGCCGGTCTCTTCCGAAACGACGACGACCGAAGCGTCCGTGATTTCGGAAAGGCCGATGGCCGCTTTGTGCCGCATACCGTAATGGGCCGGTATGTTCGTCTTGTCCGTGATCGGCAAGGTGCATCTGGCGGCTTCCACTTTGTTGTTGTGGATGATGACAGCTCCGTCATGGAGCGGGGAATTCTTGAAGAAAAGGTTCATCAGCAGCCTACGGTGGATGTTGGCATCGATCTGGTCCCCGGTACTGGATATGTTCTCCAGCGAAGCGTTGTTCGCGATGACGATCAGTGCACCGGTCTTTTCTTCTCCCATTGCCTTGCATGCTTCACAGATCTCGTTGACGGATTCCCGGTCCAGTTCCGTATTCCGGTCTCCCAGATATTTGGTGAGGAAATTCTTCTCCTTGTTCATGTTCTGGTACTTGTTGCCAAGATTGATGAGGAATCTCCTGATTTCCGGTTGGAAGATCACGATGATGGCCAGCATTCCGACATCCAGTACCGTGCCCATGACGGAACTGATCAGCTGCATGTTCAGCACGATGGCGATGATCCGGATCATGTACAGCGAGAGGATCGCGATGAAGATGCTCACCGCTGAAGTTCCTCTCAACCACTTGAAAGCCAGGAATATGATCAGGCTCAGCAAGAAGATGTCCAGGATATCCGTGAATGTCAGATGCAGGAATCCGAAAATTTCTAGTAGCATACCTTTCTTATATATATCGCGCAAATATACGAATTTGCCGTCAAATAAAACGCAACAAGCTCTTTTTAAATGAATTAAACTCAAAAAGTTTTGTATTTTGAGGATTAATCACTATATTTGCAGCCCGCAAAAATGTATTGCGGAGTGTAAATATTTTATAATCAATTAATTAAACAAACCAATGCCTGGATTAATTGGAAAGAAAATCGGAATGACTTCCGTTTTTGGTGCTGATGGAAAAAATATTCCATGCACCGTTATTGAGGCTGGTCCGTGTGTTGTTACGCAGATTCGTACAGTAGAAAAAGACGGTTACGCCGCTGTACAGCTTGCCTATGACGAAACAAGCGAGAAGCACGCCAGCAAGGCTCTCAAAGGTCACTTTGAGAAGGCAGGAACAACTCCAAAGCGCAAGCTCGTCGAATTCGAAGCGGACTTCGCTCAGGAGCTCAAATTAGGTGACGTCCTTACTGTAGCGGACATTTTTGCGAATGTTCCTTTCATCGACGTTGTCGGTACTTCTAAAGGTAAAGGTTTTCAGGGTGTTGTAAAACGCCATGGTTTCGCCGGTGTCGGTGGTACTACTCATGGTCAGGACAACAGACTTCGTCACCCGGGTTCCCTCGGTGCATCCTCATGGCCTTCACGCGTATTCAAAGGAATGCGTATGGCTGGTCACATGGGTAACGAGAGAGTTAAGGTGTTCAACCTCGAGGTTGTGAAGGTAATGCCTGAGAACAATCTTCTTGTAGTAAAAGGCTCAGTACCAGGAGCTAAGGGATCTTATGTAATTTTGGAGGATTAAGGTATGGAATTGTCAGTTTACAAAATTGACGGATCAGAATCCGGAAAGAAGGTTGTTCTTGATGAGAACATCTTCGGTGTGACACCGAACGATCACGCAATCTATCTTGATGTCAAGCAGTACCTCGCTAACCAGCGTCAGGGAACAGCTAAGACGAAAGACCGCAGCGAGATCGCATACAGCACCAAGAAGCTCATTCGCCAGAAAGGTTCAGGCGGTGCTCGTCACGGTAGTTTGAAAGCAGGTATCTATGTAGGTGGTGGTCGTGTATTCGGTCCGATGCCTCGTCTTTACCGCAAGAAATTGAACAAGAAGCTCAAACAGCTGGCTAGATTCTCAGCTCTTTCTTACAAGGCACAGGAGAATGCGATCACGATGGTTGAGCCATTCGCTATGGAGGCTCCTAAGACTAAAGAGCTGAACCAGATCCTTGCCAACATCAAGGCTGGTACAAGAAAGGTGCTCGTAGTCCTTCCTGAGAACTCCGACAATATCTACCTTTCATCACGTAACCTTCCTGAGGTGAAGGTCATCACTGTAGATGAGATCAACACTTACGCTATCATGAATGCAAATTCAATGGTACTCGTTGACGGTGTACAGGATATCCTCGCATCAAGAATCAGACGCTAAAAGATTGAGAAATGGGAATTATAATTAAGCCAATAGTAACTGAAAAGATGACGGTTCAAGGCGAAAAGTTGAACCGCTACGGCTTCATCGTGAGCCGTGATGCTAACAAGCTTCAGATCAAGGCCGCAGTAGAGCAGATGTACAATGTGACAGTTGCTGACGTGAACACGCTCAACTATCACGGTAAGAAAAAATCTCGCTTCACTAAAGCCGGTATGCTTAAAGGCCGTGCAAATCACTTCAAGAAAGCTTATGTGACGCTTGCAGGCGAAGATAAGATTGATTTTTACGCAAACATTTAAGGTAATAACAAGCAATGGCAGTAAGAAAATTCAAACCGGTAACCCCGGGATCGAGAAATAAGGTAATTAGTGCTTTTGACGACATTACCTCAAAGACTCCTGAAAAATCCCTCCTCATGCCTATCAAGAAGACAGGTGGACGTAACAATCAGGGTAAGATGACTATCCGCAACATCGGAGGTGGTCACAAGAGAATGTATCGTATCATCGACTTCCTTCGTGACAAAGATGAGTGCACTGCAACAGTCATGACAATCGAGTACGATCCGAACCGCAGCGCTCGTATCGCACTTGTAAAATATGAAGATGGCGAGAAGAGATACATCATCGCGCCAAACGGATTGAAAGTAGGACAGGTAATCGCATCTGGTGAGAAAGCCGCTCCTGAGGTAGGTAACGCTCTTCCACTCGCAAATATTCCGCTCGGTACGCTTGTTCACAACATTGAGCTTCGCCCAGGTCAGGGTGCCTGCATGGCACGTTCTGCCGGAGCGTTCGCTCAGCTCGCAGCTCGTGAGGGCAACCACGCTATCCTCCGTCTCCCTTCAGGTGAGACCAGAATGGTTCTGGTTTCCTGCCGCGCAACTGTCGGTGTCGTGTCCAACGCAGACCACATTCTGGAGTCACATGGTAAAGCTGGACGTAGAAGATGGCTCGGCCGTCGTTCACGCGTCCGCGGTGTTGTAATGAACCCTGTAGATCACCCGATGGGTGGTGGTGAAGGTCGTGCATCCGGTGGACATCCACGTTCACGCAAGGGTCTTCCAGCTAAGGGTTACAAGACTAGGAATCCAAAGGCGACTTCAAATAAATTTATTATTGAAAGAAGGAAAAAATAACGGAATAAATTAATAGATTATGAGTCGTTCATTAAGAAAAGGTCCTTATATTCAGGAAGCCCTTGAAAAAAGAATTCTTGCTATGAATAACGGTAGCATGAAGAAAGAGGTTGTCAAGACTTGGTCACGCGCAAGTATGATCTCTCCTGACTTCGTGGGTCACACAGTTGCAGTTCATAATGGAAACAAATTTATTCCTGTCTATGTAACTGAGAACATGGTAGGTCACAAGCTCGGTGAGTTCGCGCCAACAAGAACTTTCAAAGGCCATTCGGGCAATCGTAAATAATTTAAAATGATTTTGTAATTATGGGAGCTCGTAAAAGACATATGGCCGAGAGGCTGAAAGAAATCAAGAAGCAGACAGCTATCGCAAAGCTGAATGATGTACCTACTTCACCTCGTAAAATGCGTCTGGTAGCTGATATCATCAGAGGCGTCGAGGTTAACCGTGCACTCGATATTTTGAGATTCTCAAAGAAAGAGGCATCTATCCGTCTGGAAACTCTTCTCCGCAGCGCTATCGCTAACTGGGAAGCCAAGAATCCAAACGATACAAAAGAGTTGGATAACGGTAATGTAATCGTCAAGACCATCATGGTCGACGAGGGTCGTACACTCAAGAGAATCCGTCCTTGCCCGCAGGGTAGAGCCGGTAGGATCCGCAAGCGTTCCAACCACGTTACTGTCGTCCTTGATGTCAAGAAACCATCAACAGTGGAGGAATAATAATTATGGGACAGAAAACAAATCCTATCAGCAACAGAATCGGTATCACCCGTGGTTGGGACTCTAACTGGTGTGGTGGTAACTATGCGGAGAAAATCGCAGAAGATTATCAGATCCGTAAATATCTCGTGAACCGTCTTGCAAAGGCTAGCCTTTCCAAGATCGTCATCGAGAGAACTCTTAAACTCATCACTGTAACTATCCACGCTGCAAGACCAGGTGTCATCATCGGTAAAGGCGGTGCTGCAGTAGATCAGCTCAAAGAGGAGTTGAAGAAAGTAACCAACAAAGATGTTCAGATCAACATCTTCGAGGTGAAGAAGCCAGAGGTTGACGCTCACATCGTAGCAGACTCCATCGCTCGCCAGATCGAGGGTCGTGTTTCCTACAGAAGAGCCATCAAGATGGCTGTAGCAACAACTATGAGAGTTGGTGCAGAAGGTATCAAAGTTCAGATCAGCGGTCGTGTAGGCGGTGCTGAGATGGCAAGAAGCGAAATGTTCAAGGAAGGACGTACTCCTCTCCACACATTCCGTGCTGATATCGACTACGCTCTTGCAGTAGCTCATACTAAAGTAGGTGCCCTTGGTATCAAAGTATGGATCTGCAACGGTGAGGTTTACGGTAAGAAAGACCTTTCACCTAACGCTGGCATCGCCGCTCAGGCTCAGCAGGGTGGACACGGCAGAGGAAATCGTGGAAACGATCGTCGTCGTGGTGGCCGTAACAACCGCAGAGAGAATAAATAACATTTATTCAATCAATATTTCGTAGGGTATGGAGCGCTGATGCGCTCCATACTTTTTTTATGTCCGTCTTTCCCATTTTTTTCATATATTTGGGAAGAATAAAACTATTGAAATTATGAAAATCAACTCTTTATTGCTCTTCGGAGCAGCTTTGGTCGCATTAGGTTCCTGTGCGACAGGCAACGGTGAAAAGACCTTGCTGAAAGGTCAGGTGAAAGAAGGCATCGATTCCGTCACGGTACAGGTCCGCTATCCGGGCACCGAACTGGATACGGTCGTAGCGGTTGCTGGCGGTAATTTTTCCCTGGAAATCCCTACGGACAGGATGTCCAACGGTGTGGTGAAGGTCGAGCATACCTATCTTCCTTTCATTCCTGACGGTTCCGAGCTCGAAGTCGTGATTGCCGATTCTTCCTACATCTGCTCTAAGGACGAGAAGTCCTTGCAGAATGCGATCGTGGCCTATGACCAGAAAATGCAGCAGCTTTACAATGATTTCATGAATCTCAGACGCGAACTTTCTGCCGATACTGCTTTGAACGACGAGGAAAAGAACGAGAAGTTGAATGAAGCCTATGAGGAATTGACTGAGGACAAGAAAGCCCTCTGCCTGGAAACCTTGAAAGACAATCCGGACAACTTCCTCGGCGCAAGTGCCCTTTCCAACGTTTATTATGAATTGGACATGGATGAGCTTCAGACTTTGGTCAATGGGCTTTCAGAGGAAATGAAAGCTCAGGAAACCATCAAGTCCATCATTGCTTCCCTGGAGGCTAAGCAAGCTACCGCAGAAGGAAAGATGTTCGTGGATTTCGAGGTTCAGACTGTCATCGGTCATGACCGCAGCATGGCTGCCAACCCGGTCTATTCGACTGTCAAGCTTTCCGATTATGTCGGCAAAGGCAAATATGTCCTCGTTGATTTCTGGTCACCGTGGTGTGGCCCTTGCAAACGTGAGATGCCGAACATCAAGGCCATCTATGACAAATGGCACGGTGAACATTTCGATGTGCTCAGCGTAGCAGTCTGGGAACGTGAGGATGTCAGAGTGACTATGGAAACGGCCGACAAGCTCGGCGTCACCTGGAATCAGATCAACAACGCTAAGAGCATCCCTACGGAACTTTACGGTATCGACGGTATCCCGCACATCATTCTCTTCGGTCCTGACGGAACCATCCTCAAGAGAGGTCTCCATGGAACGGAGCTTGCAGAAACCGTCGATGAGTATCTGAGCAAACTGAATTAATTGCAACTGCATTGACAGTCAAGGAGAAAATAGCATTGTTTCCACATTCCCCCGGTGTCTATCGTTATTATGACGCTGAGGGGAATGTCATTTATGTGGGAAAGGCCAAGGATCTGCACAAGCGTGTCGCCCAATATTTCGTCCCGGAAGAGCGGCTGACTCGCAAGACAGCCATCATGGTCTCCAAGATTGCCGATGCCCAATATTCCGTGGTGGACAGCGAGGCAGATGCCCTGCTGCTGGAGAACAATCTGATCAAGCAGTACAAGCCGCGCTACAATATCCTGCTGAAAGATTCCAAGACTTATCCCTGGATATGTGTCAGTGCCGATGCTTTTCCTAAGGTCTTCCTGACACGGAAGGTCGTGAAGAACGGTTCCCGTTATTTCGGACCTTACAGCAGCGTCACGCATGCCCGTAATCTTGTGGAATTTTTCCATCAGGTCTATCCGCTCCGGACCTGCAATCAGAAGATCACATCGGAATCCATGCTTCGTCATCGTCAGCGTCCCTGTCTGAACTTCCATATCGGGAAATGCCGAGGATGCTGCGTTGGCGGTATTTCTGTAGAAGAATACGGACGCAACATCGAAGAGATCGTCCGCCTGCTCAAAGGCGGAGGACGGGAAATGATCCAGCATTATCGTCAGCTGATGCTGGAGGCATCGGAAAACATGGATTTCGAACTTGCCGGCATGTATAAGGATAAGATGCAATCGCTGGAAAAGCATTACAGCAAGTCTGTCATCATGAACTCAAGCCTGTCGGACGAAGATGTCTTCTCGTTGGTTTTCGAGCCTGGAGAAGCTTTCGGCAATTTCATGCGTATCCGTGGCGGTGCCGTCGTACAGTCCCTGAATCTCGGTTTCAAGCTGAACATCGAGGAGGAGCAGGAGGCGGTACTGAGCATGTTCATCGGGGAAGTCAGCGAAAAGTTCGGGCAGCTTTCCAAGGAGGTCATCGTTCCCTTTCTTCCTGACGTGGAGTTCGAAGGTGTGGAGTTCAGGATGCCGGTGCGTGGAGATAAGCTGGCTTTGCTGGAACTGAGCATGAAAAACGCCAAGGAAATGCGCTTCAATGCCTTGAAGCAACGGGAACATACGGATCCTGATACTTTCCGCACCATGGTGCTGGAATCACTCAAGAAGCAGTTAGGAATGCCGGTACTTCCGGTTCATATGGAATGTTTCGATAATTCGAACATTCAGGGAACGAATCCGGTCTCTTCCTGTGTCGTCTTCCGGGATGGAGTGCCCAGCAAGAAGGATTACCGTCATTTCAAGGTGAAGACTGTGGTGGGGGCCAATGATTATGCGACCATGAAAGAAGTCGTCAATCGCCGTTATTCCCGCATGCTTTCAGAAAATCCCGATGACTTGCCGCAGCTCATCGTCATCGACGGCGGTAAGGGACAGCTCGGTATGGCCTATGAAGCCTTGAGTGAACTGGGGATCATCGACAAGGTGACCTTGATTGCCCTGGCCGAGAAAATGGAGGAAGTCTATCGGGTCGGAGACCCTTATCCTCTCTTTCTGGACCGAAATTCGCAGGCGCTCAAGCTGCTCCAGCACATCCGCGACGAAGCACACCGTTTCGGAATCACCTTCCACAGGAAGCTGCGCAGCAAGACACAGGTTCAGTCAGCGCTCAGCGGCATCAAGGGAGTCGGCCCCAAGACGGAGCAGCGTCTGCTCATGCATTTCGGCAGCGTGAAACGGATTGCTGAGGCGAATCTCGAAGATGTGGAAGCCTTGATAGGACCCCGTCTGGCGGCGGTGGTCAAGGCCCACCTAAGCAATAATCTTGGGTAAATTCTTTTTTTTCTCGTATTTTTTGTTTTAATTTGCAAAGATTTTATGCTGATAAAGTTTATAAAATAACAATTATATTATTAATTAAATTCATTTATTATGGCAAACGTAGCAGAAGAAGTAAAGGCTATCATCGTCGAGAAATTGGGCGTTGACGAGTCTGAGGTAACTGATACAGCAAGTTTCACAAATGATCTCGGTGCAGATTCTCTCGATATCGTGGATTTGATCATGGAATTCGAGAAGAAGTTTGAAATCAGTATCCCTGATGATGCGAGCGAAAGCATTTCTACTGTAGGTGATGCGATCAAGTACATCGAGGAAAAGATCAAGTAAGTCTATCAGATCTTTTAAATAAAATCAGCCGGTTCAATCATTGATTGAACCGGCTGGTCTTTTATAGGCTGTCTTGCCTTATTTCTTGTTCTTGCTCAGGTTGCCAGGCAGGGAGAAGACGACTTTCAACTTAGGAACACGTTTCCCGATCGTTTCCGGACCGTTGAGCGTGCAGTCGTACCAGCGATCCTTATCCACCTCCATGGAGGACTTTTCCTGCGGTTTGCCGTTCTGGTTCATCATCTGCTGCATCATGGCATAGCTGTACATGTTGCCGTAGCCATAGCCGTAAGGTCCATATCCACCGTAACCGTAGCCGCCATATCCGCCGTAACCGCCGTAGCCGTATCCACCGTAGCCGTATCCACCGTAATATGGGTCGTACATCATGCTGTTGTAGAAAGCTTCATATGGGAGCCCGTTGATGGTGTTGTTCGGTCGTGCCTGACTGATCGTCTTCTTCTCCAGATGCATGAACATCAGCCAGACGTCATAGTCGGCATAGTTGAAGACGGTGTCCGGATCAGCAATCTTTGCGGAAAGTCCCTTGTTGTACAGCTTCTGTACGTGGTAGCTGACATCCGGCTGGTACTGAGAGAGGGATCGGTTGATGTCACCTTTGTTCTCGCTTTCCACAGAGGAGTCGGTAATGCCTATGAAAGAAGTATAGATCTTCTCGTCTTTCTCGTCTTTCTTGTCTTTGGTCTCGCGGCGGACGATCGGACTCAGGATCACCGGGTATCTTTCCAGTTCCTTGTATCCTTCGCTTTCTTCGTAAGGCATGACGAGGGTCGCTCTGTTGATGATGACCTTTCTCTTGGCCTCGATCAGCTGAGCTTCGTCTGTAACGCCGGCTTTCTGCATCGCTTCCGTGACCATCTCATCGACCAGGTTGTAGATCTCCTGACCTCTGATGACCGGTTTCACGCCGATGCCGCCGTTCATGGATATCTTTTCTCCGGCCTTATATCCGAAATTGTCTTCTGCAGGAATGCCTGCGAAGGCGTTGCTTTTCTTGACGTTGAAGGCGCACTGTGCCGGAACGCTCATATTCCGCGCGAAAGCGACCGGACCGATCAGGAAGATGAAGGAGGTATCCACGTCTTTTCGGAGATTACCTTTCTCCTCGCTGCCGTAGTCGGCAGTGATCTTGAGTTCAGCATAGTTTCCGGTGATGATGTAGCCATCCTTGAACTGGAGGTCGACATTGAACATGTTGATTCTTCCTCCGGCTGCGGTCTGTCTGTCGGTCTCCAGATAGATGCCCGGCAGCTCGTTCGTGAAAAGTTCCAGGGAATCGCGCTGTTTTTCTGTAAGATTCTTCATCTTCTCGATGTATTCCATCGCCCATTCCGGCTGAAGATCGAAGGAGAGAGAGTCCTTTCCGTTGAAAGTCGGTACGCCGACGGCGATCATTCTCTCTTTATTTACATAATACTCTTCTCCGGTCATGCCGTCTGGTCTTTTCTTGCTGAAGGAACCGGCGTAGAGACTCTGGTCATCCAGTGGATTCTTCATCGGGTAGACATAGATGCTCTGGATCATGCGTTTCTGGCTTTGATCGAAAGCGGAAACGGTATCACAGACTGCGGAAACATGGAACTGACGGACTCTGGTGTTCTGACCGAAATCCAGCCATGAACTGTCAGCAGGTACCAGCGTGAAGGAGGAACCGGCATGGACATAGTTCCCTTTCCCGTCATTGACCGAACCGATGGTGATATGATAGTTGTTGTAGCCGGAAAGCTTGTCTGACTCTGCCAGCCGGATGTCCTTGAGCGCTCTTTCTGCGGAAAACACATTCCATTTCTGATTGTCCGGAATGAAGTTCTCTCCCAGATGCTCGTCGATCCTGACGCAGGAGGCTGCAGAGATCAGCAGTGTCGCACCGATGGCAACTCTGCGTAAAAATTTAGGATTCATTCTTATAATTCGTCGTAAAAACTGTTGTATTGGTCGATGTAGGAACCGTCTTCCAAGGCGGTCGCATCATAGGCGAGGGTCTTGGTTCCGTTCGCTGAGCAGTAGTCCAGAATCTGCCGGTCAATCCGGTCGGTACCGAAGATGACGCCGTCGGAATACTGGATCGCCAGTTTCGCCAGGTTGGCGCCTGTCGGTTCTTCCAGAATCTTGACATCTTCCTCGGTAACTCCGCCGAACAGGATCCTTTCCTTGAAATCAGATGCGAAATTCTCGGTTGGAGTGTCTTCGTAGATGGATAGGACAACCTTGCTGTTCGTGAAGATAGGATCGTCGACGTAGGCTTTCTTCAGATAGATCGGGAGGACCTGTGAGATCCAGCCCTGGCAATGGATGATATCAGGAGCCCATCTGAGCTTCTTTACGGTCTCAAGGACGCCTCTGGCGAAGAAGATCGCTCTTTCGGAGTTATCTTCGAAGAATTTTCCGTCCGTGTCGCAGTAGACCTGCTTACGATGGAAATAGTCTTCATTATCAATGAAATAGACCTGCATCCTTGCTGCGGAAATGGAAGCTACCTTGATGACCAGAGGTCTGTCGACGTCGTTGATGATGATATTCATTCCAGAAAGACGGATGACCTCATGAAGCTGGTTTTTCCGTTCATTGATACAACCATATCTCGGCATGAAGGATCTGATCTCCTTCTTGCGTTCCTGGATACCTTGGGGAAGGTATCTTCCGATATTGGCGATTTTACTTTCCGGCAGATATGGATACATCTCCGAATTGACAAACAAAACTCTTTTAACTGAATCTCCCATTATTCCTTATTTTAATGACAAAATCTCAACAAAGATAATAATTTTTTTTGATATTTCACTATCTTTGAGGCCGATTGGGATTATCATATGGCAAAGGTAGAAAGCAAAATGATGACGAGAAGGCTGGCGAATGCCTGGCTGTCTTCGGTGATCAGCATCAGTCTCGTGCTGCTGCTTGTCGGCGTCGGCAGCCTTCTGCTGGTGAATGCCCGCGGCATCTCGGATTACTTCAAGGAAAATCTTGAAATCGCAGTGATCATGAATCAGGAAGTTCCGGAGGCGGAAGCGGTGGATTTCATGAGAGTGCTGGATACCTGCTCGTTCGTTCATACCGCACGCTTCATTTCTCGGGAGCAGGGTATTGATGAGATGACGGAGCTCATGGGGGCTGATTTTCTGGCTGTCTTCGAGCATGCTCCGGTACCGATTTCGGTGAATCTGACCTTGACACCGGAGTATGTCTCCAACGAGAAGATCAAGGAGGTGGCCGCATCGATTTCCGCCAGTCCGTTGGTGGAAGATGTCATCTATCAGGAGTCGCTCGTGGATTCGCTAAACTCGAATCTCAGCAAGATCTCGTTATTCATCGGCATCTTTATTCTACTGCTGCTCTTCATTTCCTTTGTCTTGATAAACAATACGGTGCGACTCGGCATCTACGCTTGCCGTTTCACTATCCATACGATGCAGATGGTCGGTGCGACCAAGGCTTTCATCCGGAAGCCTTTCCTGGTGAAGTCCGTCTATCAGGGCGTCTATGCGTCGCTCCTTTCCATCATGGTCCTGGTCGGGCTGCTTTTCTATGTGAAGAGTCAGTTCGTGCAGCTTTTCCAGATCTTTCATCTGGAACTCCTGCTGCTGGTTATGGGGATCGTCATCGTCTCCGGTGTGCTGATCTGTGTGCTGGCGACTTGTTTTGCTGTGAATAAAATGGTTTCTTTGAAGAAATCGGAATTATATTTTTAGTCTATGGATAATATGGCCATTACCCCTAAGGGGCTCAGATTGTTGCTGGCAGGACTTCTTGTCATCGTCGCCGGCTTCCTGCTCATGATCGGAGGAGGAAGCGATGATCCGGCAGTGTTCAACTACGACATGTTCGATTTCCGGAGATTGGTGGCTGCACCGGTGGTCATCGTCTGCGGCATCGTCATCGAGATTGTGGCGATCATGGGGGCGCGCGGCAAGGGTAAGGATGAAAAATAGAAAAGGACAGAAGCTATGAATGAACTTGAAGCGGTGATCTTGGGACTGGTGCAGGGCTTGACGGAATTTCTTCCTGTCAGCAGCAGCGGTCATCTGGAGATCGGACGGACATTGCTCGGAGTGGATGCTCCGGAAGATATGGTTTTCGACGTGGTAGTGCATGCGGCAACGGTGCTGAGTACCATTGTCGTGTTCCGTAAGGAAATCTGGAAGCTTCTGAAAGGGTTTTTCCGTTTCAAGAACAATGATGAGATGGATTATGTCCTGAAGATCGGCATCTCCATGATACCGGTGTTCGTCGTCGGAGTCTTCTTCAAGGATCCGTTGACCTCCTTCTTCAAGGAGGGGGGCATCATGCTGGTCGGTGGAGCATTGATCCTGACCGCTGTGCTGCTGTTCTTCTCTGATCTGGCTTCTCGCCCGAAATATCAGGAGAGGCTGGCCCGCAAGGCACCGGCAAGGAACGGCATTTCCTGGTGGCAGGCTTTCGTGATCGGTGTCGGTCAGGCCATTGCCGTGATACCGGGACTTTCCCGCTCCGGTACGACCATTTCCACGGGACTGATCTGCGGCGTCCGCAGAGAGGTCATGGCTCAGTTTTCTTTCCTGATGGTGCTGATCCCGATTCTGGGAGAGGCTTTCCTTGAGGTCGTCGGCGGCGAGATCGCCTCCTCTTCCATCGGACTGGTTCCATTGGCCTTAGGCTTTCTTTCGGCCTTTGTCTCTGGTCTGCTGGCCTGCAAGGTGATGATCGCGCTGGTCAAACGTGCCCGCTTGAGCTGGTTCGCGCTCTACTGTCTGATGGCGGCCATCCTCATTTTCATCTTCGCTTGAATCTAAGGGATCATGGCAGAAAGGAAACTTGTCTATTTCGCTTCTGATGTGCATCTCGGTCTTCGGGTCAATGATCCTGAAGATCGGGAGCGTCGCTTCGCGGCCTTTCTGAACGGTATTCCTTCCGATGCCAAGGCTTTGTATCTCCTGGGAGATATCTGGGATTTCTGGTATGAGTACCATGACGTTGTCCCGAAGGGTTATATTCGGGTATTTGCGGCCCTGCAACGGCTGATGGACGACGGGGTAGAGGTTTATTTCTTCCAGGGCAACCATGATGTCTGGACCTATCATTATTTCGAAGAATTAGGCATGAAGCGGCTGATGCAGCCTTGCCTGGTGGAGATCGGAGGAAAAGTCTTCTGCCTGGGGCATGGGGATGGCTTGGGGCCGGTGCCTCGTGGCTACCGTTTCCTGCGTGCGGTTTTCTATAATAAAGTGCTGCAGTTCCTTTTCAGTCTCCTGCATCCTCGCATCGCCTTCGCTTTCGGCAACAGCTGGTCCAGGAAAAACCGGCTGGCTCGTCATGAGGAATATCGTTTCCGTGGTGCCGATGAGCCGCTGGTGAAGTTCGCGGAGGATTTCTCCCGTAAGCATAAGGTGGACTATTTCATTTTCGGCCATTATCATGTCGACGTCCGCATGATGCTCAGTACGGGGGCGGAGTTCATTGTCCTGAAAGACTGGCTGGACCGCTCTCCTTATCTGTATTTCGACGGGATGTCGATCTTCGGGGCTTCTTCCCAGAAAATGGAGTAGTACAGTTCCTCGAATTCCCCTTTCTCCCATTTTTCGACCAGTTCCTCCGTGGCTCTGTCTTCGCCGTCGGGGTCGTACGGTTTCTTCAGATCTGAACCGAAGATCTTCGCCACGCCTTGCCAGAAGCCTGCTGCCATCTTGCTTTTGTAGAAGCGGATGATGTCATAGGAGCAATGGCCTACTTCCCGGTCAATGAGTTTCATCAGCAGGGCGCCCTGGCGGACCGTCAGCTTCCGCAGGGGTTTCTCGAAGAGATCAAAGAGCTCGTCCTGCATCTTCTTGATGTATCTTTGGCGCTGAATCTTGTTGTATTCTTCTGCTTCAATGTTCCTGTCGGCTTCTTCGACGATCTTCTTCGCGGCCAGTGCGTAAGGATAGGTCTTGGCGAAGTTGTGCACGAGGCGATAGTATTTTCTCCATTGGCGGCCTTTCTGCCGTGGCTTCTTTTCCCAGATGTGCGATTCGGGGAGTTCTCCCAGATAGATCGCGTCGTCCTCGGTGATGCTGGTGTCCTGCTTTTCCGGCAGAAGGAGCAGGGTGTACGGCTCGGCGGCCGCTGTTCCGGAGAGCAGCAGCGCGAGTGTAGTGGCGAGTATGGAAAAGAAGATTCTCATATTCTGCAAATATAGTGAATCGGTCCGGATTTCCGTTTTCCGTCCGGGCTTGAAAAATGCTCCGGAAGTCCCGTTTCCGCGCTGGTCCAAAATGTACGGCAATATTTTTCATCACTTTCTATAAGTCGGTGAAAATGCAATACTTAGGTATTCGCGAGCTTGGTCGAAAATGTGTCGAAAATGTGCGAAAAAGATTTGTATTTGAAAAAAAATTACTATCTTTGCAACCCAATAATTGAGGACAACTCCGCCCAACCAGCTGAAACTCAATTAGTTATGGATATTGCGAAATATTTTAATTAAAAAGTAATAGAACAATGTTACAACCAAAGAAAACAAAATTCAGAAGGCAGCAGAAAGGCCGTATGAAAGGTCTCGCCCAGAGAGGCAACCAGCTTGCATTCGGTTCTTTCGGTATCAAGACCTTGGAAAATTGCTGGCTGACCGGCCGTCAGATTGAGGCAGCTCGTCAGGCTGTATCACGTCACATGAAACGTGAAGGTAAGATCTGGATCAGAATCTTCCCTGACAAGCCATATACCAAGAAACCTGCCGAAGTCCGAATGGGTAAAGGTAAGGGTAATCCGGAGGGATTCGTTTGCCCTGTAACTCCAGGACGTATCCTGATCGAGGCTGAGGGTGTTCCGATGGAGGTAGCGAAAGAGGCACTTCGTCTCGGCGCGCAGAAACTTCCTGTGACTACAAAATTTGTAGTACGTAGAGACTATGTAGAATAATTTAATGGAGAAAAGAAATGAAAGCATCTGAAGTACGCGAAATGTCGATCAGCGATTTGCATGATCGCATCGAGGTTGAAAAGGCTAACCTCGAATCTATGAAGATAAATCATACGATCTCTCCATTGGAGGATACATCTAAATTGGCAAAGGCAAGAAAGGATATCGCTCGTATGATGACCATCTTGGCTGAAAAAGAGAAACAGAACTAAAATTTTATTCTGATGGAAAGAAATCTTCGTAAAGAAAGAATAGGAATTGTGGTCAGCAACAAGATGGACAAGTCTATCGTTGTTGAAGTGGCAAGAAAAGAGAAACATCCTATCTACGGCAAGTTCGTAAAAAAGACCACAAGGTTCGTCGCTCATGATGAGAAGAACGAGTGCAGCGAGGGTGATACCGTACGCATCATGGAGACTCGTCCTTTGAGCAAGTCCAAGAACTGGAGATTAGTAGAAATCGTAGAAAAAGTTAAATAACAATGATACAGCAGGAATCACGTTTACAGGTGGCTGACAACAGTGGAGCAAAGGAAGTTCTTTGCATCCGTGTTTTGGGTGGTACCCGCCGCCGTTATGCGAAAGTGGGCGACAAGATCGTCGTTGCAGTCAAAAGTGCTATCCCAGGCGGTGACGCTAAGAAGGGTACAGTTTCTAAGGCTGTCGTAGTTCGCACAAAGAAAGAAATTCGTAGACCGGACGGATCTTACATCCGTTTTGATGAGAATGCGTGCGTTCTCTTGAACAATGCAGGTGAGCTTCGTGGAACTCGTATCTTCGGCCCTGTTGCTAGAGAGCTCCGTGAGAATTTCATGAAAATCGTTTCACTGGCACCGGAGGTCCTTTAATTTGCAAGCATTATGAAAAAGATACATATTAAGAAAGGCGACACCGTTTTTGTAAATGCCGGTAACGATAAAGGTAAGACCGGTAAGGTGCTTGAGGTTATCCCTTCAAAGGATCGTGCGATCGTAGAAGGTGTGAATATCATCAGCAAGCATACTAAACCAAACCCAGCACATCCTCAGGGTGGTATTGTTAAACAGGAAGCATCCGTACATGTTTCAAACCTTCAGCTCATCGACCCTAAGTCAGGTAAAGCTACGAGAGTTGCTATGAAGGTCGTTGATGGCAAGAAAGTTCGTGTTGCTAAAAAATCTGGAGAGGAGATCAAATAATGGCAAAGAACACAAATAAAGCAGCTGCTGCAGATCAGCAGAAACTCGCTGCAGGATACGTTCCAGCACTTAAGAAAGTATATAAAGAGGAGATCGTTGCAAAATTGATGAAGGAGTTCGCATACTCTTCAGTGATGCAGTGCCCTAAGCTCGTGAAGATCACTATCAACGAGGGTGTGGGTGACGCTACAGGCGACAAGAAGCTCGTTGAGGTCGCTCAGCAGGAGCTTTCCCTCATCACTGGTCAGAAAGCAGTTACAACAGTTTCCAGAAAGGATATCTCAAACTTCAAGCTCCGTAAGGGAATGCCTATCGGAACAAAGGTTACCCTCCGCGGTACCAAGATGTACGAGTTCCTCGAGAGACTTATCCGTATCTCTCTTCCTCGAATCAGAGACTTCAACGGTATCTCTGCCAAGATGGACGGTAAGGGTAACTACACTCTCGGCATCAAGGAGCAGATCATTTTCCCTGAGATCGACATCGACAAGATCACCAAGATCCTCGGAATGGAGATTACTTTCGTAACAACAGCAAAGACTGACGAGGAGGCACACGCCCTTCTTAAAGAGTTCGGTCTGCCTTTCAAAAAAAATAACTAAAGGAGAACTAAGATGGCAAAAGAATCAATGAAAGCCCGCGAAGTAAAACGCGCGAAATTAGTTGCTAAGTACGCTGCAAAGAGACAGGCTCTCAAGGAAGCAGGCGACTGGGCAGGTCTGGACAAGCTTCCTAAGAACTCTGCCGCATGCCGTATGCACAACCGCTGCTCTCTGACAGGACGTCCAAAGGGTTATATGAGAATGTTCGGTCTTAGCCGTATCCAGTTCCGTGAGATGGCAAGCAACGGTCTCATCCCAGGCGTCAAGAAGGCAAGCTGGTAACATAGTAATACAACATTACATCATATTTATTAACAATCGGATATCGGGCGTCCATGACGCCGGTTTCTAACTAAAAAAACAAGAAAATGACTGATCCAATTGCAGATTACCTTACTAGGGTACGTAACGCTTACATGGCAGGTAAGAAGATCGTCGAGATCCCTTCTTCCAAAATGAAGGTATCCCTTACCCAGATCCTCTGTGAGAAAGGTTACATCCTCAGCTACAAGGTAGTGGAGGGAACTCCATCCAACACAATCAAAATCGCTTTGAAGTATCATCCGCAGACCAAGACTCCGGCAATCAAGAAGATTGAGCGTGTGTCCAAGCCAGGTCTGAGAAGATACGCTGACGTAGAGAACATGCCACGCGTCCTCAATGGACTCGGAATCGCAATCCTTTCTACATCAAAGGGTGTCATCACTGACAAAGAGGCAAGAGAACTCAATGTAGGTGGTGAGGTTGTATGTTATGTATATTAATCTAAAAGAAAACAATAATGTCAAGAATTGGTAAATTGCCTGTACACCTTCCTGCCGGAGTGAAAGTTGATATTCTCCCTGGCAACGTTGTTAAGGTTAAAGGACCTCTCGGCGAGCTCAGCCAGAAAGTGGATGCTGACATCACTGTCGCTGTTGAGGGTGAAGAAATTAAATTGACCCGTCCTACTGACCAGCCACGCCACCGTTCACTCCACGGTCTTTACCGTGCTTTGATCCACAACATGGTTGTCGGCGTATCAGAGGGCTATACTATCCAGCAGGAACTTGTCGGTGTAGGTTTCCGTGTTGAGGTTCAGGGACAGCTCCTTATCATGTCCCTCGGTTTCTCTCACGAGGTACACTTCATGCTTCCGGCAGAAGTCAAGGCTGAGGCTCCAGCAGTGAAGAAAGGACAGAACCCGCTTCTTATCCTCAAATCTGCTGACAAACAGCTCGTCGGACAGGTTGCGGCTAAGATCCGCTCTATGCGTAAACCAGAGCCTTACAAGGGTAAAGGTATTAAGTTTGTTGGCGAACAGCTTCGTCGTAAGGCTGGTAAATCAGCTGGTGCTAAATAATAGGAGATTGAGTTATGGCATTGAATAAAACAGAAAGAAGACAAAGAATTCACTACCGTATCCGCAAAGTCGTTAATGGTACTGCTGAGAGACCTAGAATGGTTGTATTCAGAAGCAACAAACAGATTTACGTACAGGTTGTTGATGATTTGAAGGGTATCACTCTTTGTGCTGCCGCTTCAAATGACAAGGCTCTTGCTGTAGAGTGCAAGGGTAAATCCGGAATTGAGGCTGCTGCTATCGTCGGAAAGGCTATCGCAGAGCGTGCAATTGCTAAGGGTATCACTACTATCTCTTTCGACCGTGGTGGTTACCTTTATCATGGAAGAGTTAAAAGTTTGGCTGATGCTGCCCGCGAAGGTGGCTTAATTTTCTAGAAAGACTATGGCAAATACAAATGTTAAAAGAGTAAAGACATCTGATCTTGAGTTGAAAGACAGATTGGTAGCCATCCAGAGAGTGACAAAGGTCACTAAGGGTGGTCGTCACTTCAGCTTTGCAGCCATTGTTGTGGTTGGTGACGAGAACGGCGTTGTAGGTTATGGTCTTGGAAAAGCCAATGAGGTCACTACTGCAATCTCAAAGGGTATCGAGGATGCAAAGAAGAATCTCGTGAAGATTCCTGTCCTCAACAAGACTATCCCTCACGAGCAGGAAGCTAAGTTCGGCGGTGCAAGAGTATTCATGAAACCAGCAGCTCCTGGTACTGGAGTGAAGGCCGGTGGTGCAATGCGTGCCGTATTCGAGTCAGTCGGAGTTCACAACGTGCTTGCGAAATCAAAAGGTTCATCCAACCCTCACAACCTTGTGAAGGCTACTGTGCAGGCTCTGGTTGAGATGAGAGACGCTTATACTGTTGCCGGGCTTCGTGGTATTCCTATGAGCAGAGTATTTAAAGGTTAAGGAGGAACAAGACATGGCAAAACTTAAGATAACTCAAATCAAAAGCAAGAATGGAGCAACCAAGAGGCAGATCGCGAACCTCGCTTCTCTCGGTATCCACAGATTGCATCAGACTGTAGAGGTTGAACTCACTCCAGTTACCAAAGGTATGCTCGAGAAAGTTCGTCACCTTGTAATCGTAGAGGAAAATTAATTAAGGAGGACACACAGATGAAATTAAATAATTTGACACCTGCAGCAGGCTCTTTGAAGAGCGAGAAGAGAATCGGTCGTGGCGAAGGCTCAGGACGTGGCGGCACATCAACCCGCGGTCACAAAGGAGCACAGGCTCGTTCCGGCTACTCTCGCAAGATCGGTTTCGAGGGCGGTCAGATGCCTATTCAGAGAAGACTTCCTAAGTTCGGTTTCACCAACCCTAACCGTGTTGAGTACAAGGGTATCAATGTAGCAGCTCTCCAGGCTCTTTCTGAAAAGATCGGAGCTAGCGAGATCAACATCGAGACTCTCAGAGAGGCCGGTTTCATCAACAAGAATCAGCTTGTCAAGATTCTTGGAAACGGTGAGCTTACTGCAAAGCTGGAAGTTTCTGCAAACGCATTCTCTAAATCCGCAATCGCAAAAATCGAAGCAGCTGGAGGTCACACAACTACAATCTAATCTACCATGAAGAAGTTAGTTCAAACAATCAAGAATATCTTCAAGATCGAGGAACTGCGCAAGAGAATCGGTTATACCTTTCTCTTGCTGCTGGTCTATCGTCTTGGATGTGAGATCGTTCTTCCTGGTATCAACGCAAATGGTCTTGTCCAGTTCCGTTCAAACGTATCAGACGGAAGTTCCCTTCTGAGCCTTTTGGATATGTTCTCTGGCGGAGCATTTGCAAACGCATCTATTTTTGCGCTGGGAGTGATGCCTTACATTTCGGCATCAATCGTGATTCAGCTTCTCGGCGTTTTCGTCCCTTACTTCAGGAAACTCCAGATGGAGGGAGAAAGCGGCAGAAGGAAGATGAACCAGTACACCAGATTCCTTACCATTCTGATCGTGTGCATCCAGGCTCCGGCTTATCTTGCTTCACTTTCTGGCCGTCTGGCAGGTGGTGTGGATCTGTTCGTCTACAAGGAACTGGGTTGGACTTCATTCTGGTTCAACATCTGTTCTACGATCATCCTGCTTGCAGGTACAATGTTCGTGATGTGGCTTGGTGAGCGTATAACAGACCGTGGTATCGGTAACGGTATCTCCCTTATCATCATGGTCGGTATCATTGCCCGTCTTCCGCGTGCGCTCGTTGCAGAACTTGGTGGTAAATTCTCTTCCACAACAACAGGTGGTCCTATCATCGCGATCGTTGAACTTATCGTATTGTTCCTGGTATTCGTAGCTGCAATCGCTCTGGTACAGGCTGTCAGGAAAGTTCCTGTACAGTATGCCAAGAGAGTCATCGGCAACAAGCAGTATGGCGGTGTACGTCAGTACATTCCTATGAAGATCAATACAGCCGGCGTGATGCCTATCATCTTCGCTCAGGCCCTGATGCTCTTCCCGCTGATCTTCTCCCAGTTCGATGCAACTCGTGGTCTTGCTGCAACATTCAGCAACCCGACTGGATTCTGGTACAATTTCGTCTTTGCTATCATGGTAGTTCTTTTCACTTATTTCTACACCGCCGTAACCGTAAACCCTACGATGATGGCCGAGGAAATGAGAAAGAACGGTGGATTCATACCTGGAGTTAAGCCAGGAAAAGCAACGGTAGAGTATCTCGACACCATCATGAGTAGAGTAACTCTCCCGGGTTCCATTTTCCTTGCGCTTATCGCGATCATGCCAGCTTTCGCAATGATTTGCGGTATCGATAACCAGTTTGCAACTTTCTACGGAGGTACATCTCTGTTGATCCTTGTAGGTGTAGTTCTTGATACACTTCAGCAGATTGAAAGTCATTTGTTAATGCGTCACTATGACGGACTGATGAAAACAGGTCGTCTGAAAGGACGTTCTGGAATGTAATCTATAAATTCATATAAAGATGGTAAGACCAAAAACTGAAGAGGAAATAGAGCTGTTGCGTGAGAATGGTATTCTCGTTTCAAAAACGCTTGCTGAAGTCGGTAAGATAGTTGCCCCGGGTGTGACAACTCTTGAGTTGAACAGGGTAGCTGAGACTTTCATCCGAGACCATGGTGCTATTCCTAGCTTTTTAGGTTTTGAAGGTTTTCCTGCCGCCCTCTGTCTTTCTGTAAATGATGTAGTCGTTCATGGATTTCCATCAGACTACGTGTTGAAAGAGGGAGACATCGTTTCAGTCGATTGCGGAACTTTATATAAAGGATATAATGGCGATTCAGCATACACCTTCCCGGTCGGGGAGGTGGACGCTGAAACCCAGAAGCTCCTTGATGTAACTAAAGAATCCCTGTACAAGGGAATCGAGGCTGCGATCCACGGAAACAGAGTGGGCGATATCGGACACGCGGTACAGTCGTATGCTGAGTCATTCGGATTCGGTGTCGTGAGAGAACTCGAAGGACATGGAGTCGGACGCGAAATGCACGAACGTCCAGGTATCCCGAACTACGGAAGAGCCGGACACGGGCCAAGACTCGTCGAGGGAATGACCATCTGTATTGAGCCGATGATCACTGCTGGTTCAAGAAATGTGTATTTAGCTAGAAATGGTTGGGCAGTACACACGGCGGACCACAAGAAAGCCGCTCATTACGAGCTTACGGTTGTTGTCAGAAAGGGAAAAGCGGAACAGCTGTCTACGTATGATTTTATAGAGAACAATGTTAAATTTTAAAGTGATTACCGATGCCGAAACAGTCAGCGATTGAACAGGAAGGAGTTATTGTTGAAACTCTACCGAATGCAATGTTCAAAGTCGAGTTGGAAAACGGACATGTCATCATTGCACATATCTCAGGTAAAATGAGAATGAATTACATCAAGATTCTTCCTGGAGACAGGGTTAAGGTTGAAATGTCACCTTATGATTTATCAAAGGGAAGAATTTCTTTCAGATACAAATAAAATATTACAGAAATGAAAGTAAAAGCATCCATCAAAAAGCGCAGTGAGGATTGCAAGATCGTAAAGCGTAAAGGTAGACTCTACGTGATCTGCAAGAAGAACCCTAAGTTCAAAATGCGTCAAGGATAATTTTTAGTTGTCTAACAAATTAAGTTTAAATAGATTATGGCAAGAATAGCCGGTGTTGATTTACCTAACAACAAAAGAGGAGAAATAGGTTTGACCTATATCTTCGGTATTGGCCGCAGCTCAGCAAGAAGGATCCTTTCCACGCTGGGTATCGACTATGATATCAAAGTTGGTGAGTGGAATGACGAGCAGGTTGCTGGTATCCGTGGTATGATCGCAGACGAATTCCAGATCGAAGGTGAGCTTCGTTCTGCAGTTCAGATGAACATCAAACGTCTCATGGATATCGGATGCTACAGAGGAATCCGTCATCGTAACGGTCTTCCAGTTCGTGGCCAGAGCACCAAGAATAACGCCCGTACAAGAAAGGGTAAAAAGAAAACTGTTGCAAACAAGAAGAAAGCAACTAAATAATCGATGAATTATGGCAAAAAAGACATCAACAACAAGTAAGAAAAGAGTTGTAAAGGTTGACGCCTATGGCGAGGCTCATATTTCATCAACCTTCAACAATGTTATTGTTACTCTTACAAACAGCGTAGGTCAGGTGATCAGCTGGTCATCTGCAGGTAAGAGCGGTTTCAGGGGTTCCAAGAAGAATACTCCTTATGCAGCTCAGGTAGCCGCAGAGGATGCAGCGAAGACTGCTTATGACCTCGGTCTCCGTAAGGTTAAAGCTTATGTGAAAGGTCCTGGTGCCGGACGTGAGTCAGCGATCAGAACTATTCACGGTGCAGGTATCGAAGTTACAGAGATTGTAGACGTTACTCCAATGCCACACAATGGCTGTAGACCAAAAGGTCGTCGTAAAGTTTGATTTTGTAACATTTTAAAGATTAGATTACTATGGCAAGATATACTGGACCAAGTACAAAAATCGCGCGTAAATTCGGTGAGCCGATCTTCGGAGCAGACAAGGACTTCGAGAGAAGAAACTACCCTGCTGGAGAGCATGGTCTGGCCAGAAAGCGCAAGAAATCATCTGAGTATGGTATTCAGTTGAAAGAGAAACAGAAAGTGAAATACACTTACGGACTTCTCGAGAGACAGTTCAGAAACCTTTATGAGAAGGCTTCCCGCATGAAAGGACAGAAAGGTGAGAACCTTATTCTCCTCCTCGAGTCCCGTCTCGACAACCTCGTATACCGTATGGGCATCGCTCCTACCAGAGCAGCTGCAAGACAGCTCGTTTCCCACGCTCACATTACCCTCAACGGTAAAGTCTGCAACATCCCATCTGCAATCGTTAAGCCAGGTGACATCGTAGCCGTCAGAGAGCGTTCAAAGAGCCTTGAGGTGATCACTAACAGTGTCGCTTCCGCAGCTCACTATTCTTGGATCGAGTTTGACGCAAAGACCCTTACAGGTAAATACATCAACACTCCGGTAAGAACAGAGATTCCAGAGACAATTGATGAGCAGCTCATCGTCGAGTTGTACTCTAAATAGTCATTAACACCTTAAATAGAAACGAATATGGCAATCTTAGCATTTCAGAAACCAGACAAAGTCATTATGCTTGAAGGAACTGATACGGTAGGCCGTTTCGAGTTCAGACCATTGGAGCCTGGATACGGACAGACTATCGGAAACGCCCTTCGTCGCATCCTGCTGTCTTCTCTGGAAGGTTTTGCTATCACTTCAATCAAGATTTCCGGTGTGGATCAGGAGTTCGCTCCTATCCCCGGTGTGATTGAGGGAATGCAGGACATCATCCTCAACCTTAAACAGGTCAGATTCAAGAGAATGGTGGAGACTGTAGATTCAGAGGTAGCAAACATTGTGATCAGTGGTAAGCAGGAGTTTACCGCAGAGGATATTTCCAAAGGATTGTCTTCTTTCAAGGTGTTGAACCCTGAACTTCACATCTGTACTCTTGAACCAGCCGTCAAGTTGGAGATCACTCTCACGATCGGCAAGGGACGTGGTTTCGTTCCAGCTGATGAGAGCAGAGATGAGAACACACCGATCGGAACCATTCCGATCGATGCCATCTATACTCCGATCAAGAACGTCAACTGGACTGTAGAGAACTGGCGTGTAGAGCAGAAGACCGACTACGAAAAGCTCAACCTGGAAATCGTGACTGACGGATCGATCACTCCTAACGTAGCTCTTCAGGAGGCTGCAAACATTCTCATCTACCACTTCAAGCTCTTCACTGACGACAAGAAACTTTCTCTTGAAAGTGCAGTAGAGGCTGATTCCAAGGAATTGGATGAGGAGTCATTGCATATGAGACACCTGCTTCTGACCAAACTTTCCGACATGGGTCTGTCCGTAAGGGCATACAACTGTCTGAAAGCTGCGGAAATCGATACATTCGCTGACCTCGTTTCCTACTCAAGATCTGAGTTGATGAAATTCAGAAACTTCGGTAGAAAGTCATTGAACGAGATCGATCTCCTGATCGAGGAACACAAACTCTCATTCGGAATGGATGTTACAAAGTATAATATTGAACCTAAGAAAAAGACAGTATAGTTATGAGGCACAATAAAGCATTTAATCACCTTGGCCGCAAGAGTGGTCACCGTAAAGCTCTCCTCGCTAACTTGGCTAACGCTCTTATCCTCCACAAGAGAATCGAGACTACGACAGCTAAGGCTAAAGCTTTGAAAGTTTACATTGAACCGCTTATCACCAAGTCCAAGGACGATTCAACTAACTCCCGTCGTGTTGTTTTCAGCTACCTGAAGAACAAAGAGGCTGTTACCGAGTTGTTCCGTACTATCGCTCCTAAAATCGCTGATCGTCCAGGTGGATACACTCGCGTGTTGAAGACTGGCTTCAGACAGGGTGATGGCGCAGAGATGGCACTCATCGAGCTCGTTGACTTCAACGAGGCAGCTCTCGCTTCCGCTCCTAAGGAGAAGAAGGCAACTACTCGCCGTAGCCGTGCTAAGAAAGCAGCTGAAGCTCCTGCAGAGGAGGCTCCGGCAGCAGAGGCACCTGCAGCAGACGCAGAGTAATTTCCTGCAAAGGATTTTCCGGATTTTCCGGAATAGGATAATGGACCGGGTCAGATTTCTGATCCGGTTTTTTTCGTATAGTTTTTCAGATAAGCCCTCTATTTTTCAAGAATTTGCGTAAATTCGCACAATCAAAATTTAATTCGTATCAGCTATGAAACAAGACATGATTGTCATCCTGGATCTGGGTAGCCATGAGAATACTGTGGTAGCCAGAGCCATCCGCGCATTGGGCGTTTACAGTGAAATTTACCCGCATGACATCACCGCCGCTGAACTGAAGGCACTGCCGAACGTGAAAGGCGTCATCATCAACGGAGGTCCGAACAACATCATTGACGGTGTTGCCATCGATGTCCGTCCTGAAATCTACGAGGCAGGTTTCCCGGTCATTGCAGCAGGTCATGACAAGGCACTCTGCGGAACGAAACTTCCGGAGTTCGGTGCAGATGAGGAGGCAATCAAGGAAGCAGTCAGATCATTCGTCTTCGATACCTGCAAGGCAGAGGCTAACTGGAACATGAAGAACTTCGTGAACGACCAGGTCGAACTGATCAGACGTCAGGTCGGTGACAAGAAAGTCCTGCTGGCCCTTTCCGGCGGTGTTGACAGCTCCGTCGTTGCCGCTCTCTTGCTCAAAGCGATCGGAAACAACCTCTACTGCGTGCATGTGAACCATGGTCTCATGCGTAAAGGAGAGTCCGAGGCTGTAGTGGATGTCTTCCGTCATCAGCTCAGCGCCAACCTCATCTATGTGGACGCTACAGACCGTTTTCTCAGCAAACTGGAGAACGTAGCGGATCCTGAGCAGAAACGTAAGATCATCGGCGGCGAGTTCATCCGAGTTTTCGAGGAAGAGGCCCGCAAGCTCGATGGCATCGAATTCCTCGGCCAGGGCACCATTTACCCGGATATCGTTGAAAGCGGTACGAAAACAGCGAAATGTGTCAAATCCCACCATAATGTAGGTGGCCTTCCGGAAGATCTCCAGTTCGAGCTCGTGGAGCCGCTCCGTCAGCTTTTCAAAGACGAAGTGCGCGCCTGCGGTCTGGAACTCGGCCTTCCGTATGAAATGGTCTTCCGTCAGCCGTTCCCAGGACCTGGACTCGGTGTCCGTTGCCTTGGAGCGATCACCCGTGACCGTCTCGAAGCCCTTCGTGAGTCCGATGCCATCCTGCGTGAAGAATTCCAGGCGGCCGGTCTGGACAAGACGGTATGGCAGTACTTCACCATTGTTCCTGACTTCAAGTCTGTCGGCGTGCGCGACAATGCCCGTTCCTACGACTGGCCGGTAATCATCCGCGCGGTCAATACCGTCGATGCGATGACGGCTACCGTAGAACAGCTCGAATGGCCGGTGCTCATGAAAATCACCGACAGGATCCTCAAGGAAGTTCCGAACGTGAACCGTGTCTGCTATGACCTCTCTCCGAAGCCATCCGCAACCATCGAGTGGGAATAAGTTCAATTGATCTTAAATTCAGACCAATGGAAACAGTAGAGATCGTATTCAGCAAGATGAAGGAGCTGGATGCTCCTGTCAATGCTACGACGCTTGCAAAGGAAACTGGACTGGACAAGAAAGAAGTGGACAAGGCGATGGCCGTCCTCAAGAAAGAAGAGAAGATCTTCTCACCGGTCCGGTGCAAATGGCAGGCAAAATAATTTTTTATGTATCATTCAAATAAAGGCTTACAATTATGGAATTGAAAGGTTCAAAGACAGAAGCTAATCTTCAGGCTGCATTCGCCGGAGAATCTCAGGCAAGAAACAAGTATACTTATTACGCTGCAAAAGCAAAGAAGGACGGTTTTGTACAGATCGCAAATCTGTTCGAGGAAACCGCTAACAACGAGAAGGAGCACGCAAAGATCTGGTTCAAGCTCCTCCACAACGGCGAGATCCCTACCACCGAGGAAAATCTTCTCGATGCAGCTGAAGGCGAGTACTATGAGTGGACTGACATGTATGCTGAGTTCGCAGCTACAGCCAGAGAGGAAGGGTTCAAGGATATCGCAGCCCTCTTCGAGAAAGTAGGTGCTATCGAGAAAGAGCACGAAGCACGTTACCGCAGACTGCTCCAGAACGTGAAAGACGGAATCGTCTTCTCCAGAGATCAGGAAATGATCTGGGAGTGCTCCAACTGCGGTCACATCGTAGTCGGCAAGAAGGCTCCGGAAATCTGCCCGGTCTGCAAGCATCCTAAGAGCTTCTTCATGATCCGTGCAACGAACTACTAGTAGTCGTTCACCCTCGTGAAATAATCAGAAAGCCTCGTTACATGCGATTGTAACGAGGCTTTTGTGCTCCGGACGGAATCTGTCGTCCATTCATGAAACATCAGTGAGTAAGATATACTCTCCAACTCCCATCTTGAGTCCCTTTTTCAACATACCTTTTCTCCAGCAAATGATTTAGCAGTTTCTGGATCGCAGCTATGCTGATGCCGGTTATTTCCTTCATTTCCAGAAGTGTCAATACGGGTTGGGAACGCATAGCATTCAATATTTTCGTATAGTTAGGTGAACGGAAAGAAATCTTTTCTCCATCATACCACCAGACATTTTCATTTTTCTCACTTACAAACAGAACATCCTGATAGACTTCTGTAGCGACCAAATCGTTGAAATACTTCAGGAACGGACGGATATCCTTGATTCCAGCGTGAGCTCCATCGCTTGGAACAGGACCGATTTCCAGGTCTGTCTGGTGCAAAGCCTCTATATATTCATTCTTCTTACGACTTCGGATTACTATCATCGGGTAATCATGGCGAGCGAGAATGAAATTCACCATCAGTCGCGCGATACGCCCGTTTCCGTCTTCAAATGGGTGGATGCGAATATATCTGTAATGAAACAATGCAGCCAGTTCTACTGGTGACAATTTTCCTGATTTTTCAGCTTCATTGTACCATTCCACAAGATCAGCCATCAGCGCAGGTGTCTCTTCAGGTGATGCATAATCAAATCTGTTCCCATATCTCGTAATGACACTGTTAGGTCTGGTCTTATACAGCCCTGCATGAATCACATACTGTGTCTGTACACCGTTTGGTAAATCACGATAGACCGTATAATCGTCGCGTAACAATGTCTTGTGAAGGTTACGTATGAAATTCTGGGTCAATGGTATGTCTTTTAAAGCTGCTGCATCTTTCATCATGCAAAGCCCCAGGTTACTGGCAGCCATCTCGTGTACATCATGAAGGTCAGCTTCCCCGATGACCTTGCCGAAAAGCAGAAGGATTTCAGTCTGGCCATAGGTTAGTGTATTTCCTTCAATATGGTTGCTGTTATAGTTGAAATCCACCGTAAAACGACGGCTCAATCTGTCCTTGTCCTTTTCAGACAAAGGCTGCAGAGCGCACCATGCATCGATGGCTTTCTTCAGAGTCAAATACCTCATATTCTCTATTTTTCAACAAAAATAGCAAAATATCTTTAATATGGTTGTAGTGTTACAACCTTTTTGCGATAATTTTGCAAAATGAGCATCGTCGAATGATGGCAAGAATTCTTCTCAGATCAATGGGGCCGTGCATAAACTGGATTTAAATCTTGATTTCCGATCGGTGTTGTTTTAAACTCTTTCGGATGAAGGCAGATACATTAGGGTCAGTGCAATAAATCATACATCCTTTTTTACCTCTAGACATCAAGACTCTATATGCATTTCTGATATGCTTAGTGTAGATTTCTGGATCTGGCGAGCTGACAGCTATGTTTTTTCCTGGTACACCTATTAAACGATCATTTTCTTCATCGTATTTGATGTCTGGTCCCAAGATTACACCGATATAGTCTATTTCAAATCCTTGTATGGAAAAAATACAGCCAACTTGATTGATTCCCTCTTTTTCAATTGCCCACGTATCTGCAGAACTAGCATATAAGTTTTCAAATCTTCCTCTTGCTGGACTGAGGTTTGTCTCCCAAGGCATTTCAAAGTTTCCAATTTTTACATCTTTGATTAGATCTCCATTTTCTCCAGGGTATTTAGACCATCTCCAACAATATCCTGCAGCAATTCTGGAAACATCTTTTCCGTTATCATATGAAAGAACGGCATTGTATAAATCTGCTGGGGTGTCAAACACTTTAAAGGTATATTCCTCCTCATTGAAGGTCGTTGTAATTTCTTTTCCAGGTAGATACAGCACTTCATCAAGCCAATCCAGATAATTGTCAGACCCATTGCAACGGAATTGTGATTTCAGTTCCATCTCAATGATTTTCACATCTTTATCAATGTGGCTTTCAACATTGTGCAGACAGGTTTCTTTGGAAAGGTGTCGTTTGAGTTCAGCAATTTTCTCATCCAGCCTACAAATCTCAGCATCATTCACGATGTCATTGGCCTTGATAAGAATTTCTCTTTTTTTTAAATTTTTTTCAAGAGAATTTCTTTTCTTCTGCAAGTCTTGATAAAAGGGACTATCTTTATAGTTGAGGATGGTCTTGTGATAATTAAGGGCAGTCTCTTCGATATATCTGGAATTTCCTATCTCCTCGGTTTTTATCGCTTGATTGTCATCAATAAAGAAGACGCAGACCTTAGAACAATACAAAAGTGATTGTACTTGAGAAAGATAAGTTTCTTCCTCAAAACTATCTGCCATATAGTTCGCTCCCTTTTGTATACGATGAGCCTCATCTATAAGCAGAAGATCAATTTCGTTTTCTTTGTAATGATATGGCTTGAATTGAAAGATATTTGCAATTAAATCACTTGCGTTATTCTTTCTGCCATTACGGTAACTGATATCTTTTAATTGAACTTTCAGAGATTCACGTAAGGCCTTGGATCTGGTGGTATAGAACATATTTAAGGCATTGCCTTGTTGAGCGATTTCTGCAAGAACATGAAGAGCGATGACCGTTTTACCTGTGCCAGGACCTCCTTTAACTATGATCGCAGTCTTTCTCTTTGGATATTGTATTGCTTTTTGAACTTCTGCAAAAATAGTTCTTGCAGCAGTGATTTGGTCATCTAATAAAGAGAATTCTGTGATTCCTTTGAACATGTTTGCTGCCGCATCAAGGAGTGTTTTGGCCGGTCGAATCCTACTATGTGTGATTCTATTGAAAATTTCTAATCCAGAGCCGTAGCATAAGAGTTTATTGATATGCTGTGCCAATGTTTCTATCTCATTTCCTGAATATAGATTATTTTCTTCCAATATGGTTTTGTAGTGGTCTGCATATAAGGCATGGGGATTATCAGCGCTGCTGTAATTGTAACAGTAAGCCACTCCTTCAAGGTTAGTGTCTTTGTCATTTAGTTCCTCAACGAAATTCAAAAGGTGTTGTTGATAATTCGCAACCTGTTGGGAGGGATGACATACGGCACGATACGCTCCTCCTGTGAATGCGTCTACGCGGAATACTCCATTTGCATAAATTTCATGCACAGAGTCGTTACTCCATTGTTTGAGTTCAATGTGTATAACATTACTTTTGTGATTTTTGCCTCTACCATAGAGCATGCAGTCAATCCTACCTCCGTTTGGCACTTTATACTCAAATGAGACGATAATATCATTAGGAACACCGCTCAGTTCGAGGATATTTCTAATATTTGGGGCATTGTTCTGCCACGATCGGATTTCACTTTCAGATCCTCCGATGTGATTTAATCTGGCGCCCTCTCTCATTTTGCCGATAAAACGGTTAAGTATCACATCTTTGATGAATTCATCTTTGGATGCGAAGTAGGCAACTCTACTCATCTTTACATATTCCTTGCTTGTTGTAAAGTTAGTATATTTAGTGATTTAATGCAAGGTGGATAGCGTACCAACGATATTGACATGAAGAAAGATCACGTCAGGATTCTATAGATGCAGAAATAGTTATGAATATCTACTTATTGGAAAAACAGGAGTATGACGACTCAGATTTCGGGTTTGGAAAGGAGGGGAATGAAATTGTGTTTAACAAGTTAACAGAAAGCCTCGTTACATGCGATTGTAACGAGGCTTTTGTGCTCCGGACGGGACTTGAACCCGTACAAGCATT